>CAYPCK010000367.1:0-1924 GCA_964409185.1 uncultured Anaerolinea sp.
TGTGAAGTGGATCGTGTTGATACCCATTTTACTCGCCTGTTCGATATTAGCGAGCGAGTCGTCAATGAAGAGACATTCGCGCGCGGGCTTTCCGACCTTTTGCAGGAGAAGTTCGTAGATCGCAGGTTCAGGTTTGACGTAACCGACATATCCGGAGATCACCATATCGTCGAACACCTTGAGGAATTCAAATTTTTTCAAGGCGTACGGAAATGTTTCCGCCGACCAGTTACTCAAGCCATACAGCGGATAACCTTTCGCTTTGAGTTGCTTCACGATTTCAACCGACCCCTCGATGGCGTTGCCGAGAGACTCTTTCTAGTGATCGTGATATGCCTGAATGAGATCGGCGCGATGGGGGTGTTCGCTCGAAAGAAGATGGATGCCCTCCTCGAATGCGCGACCCTTATCCTGTGCCGCATTCCATTCCATGAATTCGATCTCCTTGAGGAAGGCTTGCATACCCTGTTCGTCGTTTGGGAAGTAGCGGCGGAAGAGGAATCGCGGATCCCATTCGATCAGCACATTGCCGAAGTCGAAGATGATGGCGGTGATGTTGGTCATCTGTAAAAATCATATCCTCTCAAAATCAATCACTGCTCGCAAAGACCGCTGACCGCAGACGGCGGTCGGTCGTCCATGGCAGCGGTCGCATTTACGAAGTACGTAACACTTTACGCCTTTATCTTCTCACCCTTCGGATCATACAACGGCTCTTTCTGCACTTCGGCGGGAATCTCAACCCCGAAGCATTCCACCGTCACTTTGACGCCCGGCTTTGCCAGCTCGGTGGGGAGGTAGGTGTAGGCAATACTCTTTTCAATCGAGTAGCCGTATCCGCCTGAAGTGACCCAGCCGACCACTTTGCCTTCGTGGCGAATCGGTTCACTGCCAAAGACCATCGTCTGCGGGTCCGACAACACAACGCAACATAACTTCTGCTTTATACCTTCCACCTTTTGTTTGATCAATGCTTGCTTGCCCATGAAATCCACAGGTTTGTTCAACGCCACCGCGAATCCAAGCCCCGCTTCGTAGGGCGTGTAATCGGGCGTGATGTCGCCGCTCCAGTAACGGTACCCTTTTTCAAGGCGCAGGGTTTCGATGGCTTTATATCCGCCTGCGACCATGCCAAATTCTTTGCCCGCCTCCCACAGCGTATCCCACAACTGCTGACCGTATTCACTCGGCGCATAAAACTCCCAGCCCAATTCACCGACGTAAGTCACGCGCAATGCCAGCGCAGGGATGTTGCCAATCGTGATCTGTTTTGCGGTCATGTATGGGAAGGCTTCGTTGGATACATTGTCTTTCGTGACCTTTTGCAAAATATCTCGCGCGCGCGGACCCCACAAACCGAAACACGTGCGAGCCGAGGTCAGGTCGTTGATGAAGACCGCGCCATCGAGCGGCATATATCTTCGCAAGTGAGTCATGTCATGCGTGCCGAAGGCGGTGCCAGTGACGATCATGAAACGGTCATTGGCGAGTCTTGAAACGGTAAAATCGCATTCGATTCCGCCGCGCGCATTGAGCATTTGGGTATAAATCACCGAGCCAACGGGTTTATCAATATCGTTGCTGCATAACTTTTGCAAGAATTCCAATGCGCCTGAGCCAAGCACTTCGATCTTGCTGAACGATGTTTCATCGAAGAGTCCTGCCCGTTCGCGTGTGCCGAGATGCTCTGCCTGGGTGGCGGGCGACCAATTGTGGAGTCCCCAGCCTTTCGGTCGGTAGGTGAAGCGGTTCGTATCCACATTGTTTTCAAACCAGTTCGGGCGTTCCCATCCGCCTTTTTCGCCAAACGACGCGCCGAGTTCCTTTAAGCGATGATAGGCGGGCGAGAGTCGCAGAGGTCGCACGCTTTGGCGTTCTTCGCCTGGGTAATGAATATCGTAATACTGCCCGTAGGTTTCAACGG
>CAYPCK010000367.1:1934-3248 GCA_964409185.1 uncultured Anaerolinea sp.
TTTCAACGGTGCGCGCGAGTGTGTAATTCTGACTGCCGTATTGATTGCCAAACCGTCGCGCATCGAGTTTCCACATATCCCATTCGGGATGACCGTCAATGATCCATTCCGCCATCGCTTTACCGATGCCGCCCGCGCCCGCGATGCCGTGCGCGCAAAACGCGCACGCCACCCAAAAACCGCGCACCGCAGTGGGTCCAAGCAAATATTCTGAATCGGGCGTGTAGCCTTCGGGACCGTTGTGCAACTGCACGATCTCAACATTTTCCATCGCAGGCTCGCGCTTGATGATGTTTTCCATCAATGGCGTGAAGCGATCCCAATCGGGCTCGAGCAATTTAAAATTCCAATCTTGCGGCACACCTTCGAGTCCCCACGGTTTTGGTTGGCGTTCATATCCGCCCGCCACCATGCCGCTCTCGCTGCCGCGGAAATAAACGAGGTGATCGGGGTCGCGCATCGTCGGCATTTTTTGGGGTTGATCTTTGACGGGCTTGGTGATGAGATACAAATGCGCCATCGGGATGATCGGCAGACTCAGCCCGACCATGTTCGCGATGAGGTTGCCCCATAAACCTGCGGCGTTGATGACGACCTCGGTTCGAATCGCGCCTTTATCTGTTTCAACGCCCCTAACCTCATTGTTGCTGACGGCGATCCCTGTGACACGTGTGTTCGTCAGGAAGGATGCCCCGCGACTCTTCGCGCCCGCCGCGAGAGCATTCGTCAACCCTGTGGGGTCAATCTGCCCATCGGTGGGGAGGTACACGCCGCCGCGCACATCCTCCAATGACATGAGCGGGAATAAATCCAGACATTCTTTCGGGGAAATAATATCGAGCGGCATTCCGAACGCCTTCGAATAGCCGGCCACACGCTTCAGTTCCTCCAACCGTTCATCAGAGGATGCAATACGCAAACTGCCGACTTCGTTCCAACCTGGGTCAACGCCAGTTTCGGTTTTGAGCCTGCGATACAAGTCGGTGCTGTAGCGCATCAACTTGGTGAGGCTCGATGATGTGCGCAGTTGACCGACCAGCCCCGCCGAGTGAAACGTCGAGCCGCTGGTCAGTTCGTGCCGCTCAATGACGACGATATCCTTCCATCCCATTTGTGTGAGGTGATAAGCGATACTCGCCCCGCCGACCCCTCCGCCGATGATGACTGCTTGGGCGTGTTGTGGTATTTCCATGCGTGTTTGTTCCTTTGTTTATGTTTGATGAAAAATGTCGTGAGGCGTGGAGCGTGGATTCGTGAAGCGATTATTCTTGAGGGCGTGGTGTCCATTTGTTGGGGTCAGACATCATGATGGAT
>CAYPCK010000368.1:0-3246 GCA_964409185.1 uncultured Anaerolinea sp.
GTTGATGCGGTCATGGCGGCGGATGTAGAGGTCGAAGAGTTCTTTTCGGCGAACGGGAGACAGATTGAAAGACAGAATGAATCGTGATTTTCGTCCGATGATTAGGTAATGCTTCAAGCCGCATCGTGTCGAGGGTCACGTGTCCAGGTTCGGGCAAGCCGTCATATTCAAAGGTTTGAATCATCAACTCTTCGGTCATGGTGTGGAACACGCCGCGAAAGCCATACGCGTTGCCTTCCTTATCTTTATGGATGTAGCGATACTTCCCGCCGCTGACAGGCTCGAACTCTTCAAGGATCATTTCGTATCCATGCGGACCCAGCCATTGCACATAAAGTTTTGGGTCAATGTGCGCTTTGTAAACGAGTTCACGCGGCGCGTCGAACTCACGAGTGATGAACACTTCCTGTTTGCCGGGTTCGGCAGTGACGGTCACTTTATTTTTCGAGGGCATGTTATTTCTCCTTGAAATTTATTTTTGCAAATGAAGTACGCGCAATGCAACAGGGACGATCCAGCCAAGATATGAGATGAGCAGGATGCGACCAATCAAACCTGTGTAGATACCTGGGCCGAAGACCGCATCCGCTGGAATCGTGGCGATGAAGGCGATGGTCAGGGCAATCGTAATGCAAGCGGCGGCGAAGAGTCGCTTTTTGAGATGAGCCCATTCAGGGCGGCGTATCAGGCTGAACGTCAGAAGAAGAAACGCCAGCGGGGAATAATCGAGTGACGCGCCGAGGACGTGCATCTGCCCGCTGGGAGTCAGGTCTTCCATTTGGGTGGTGATGGGGTCGGTCTTGAAAACGGCGGCGATACATAACCCGATCACTGCCAAAGCCAGGATCGCCAAGCCGATATATCCAACGATATTGCGAACGCGTGAAAATATCGCCGCGCCAATGCTTGCCAGGCTGATTGCCAAAGACACAAACGCAAGCGACATCATCCAGCCGAAATGGCCGAGCATGTATTCGCTGACGAATCGCCACGTGGGATCGAACTCGGGTTCGAGCAGGTGAAGGATGGCAAGTAGAAATAGAAACAACACGCCGCCACCCATTGCGATGCGTGCGGCGACCGCTTCAAAAACAGAAAATGAGTTCATTGTTGATGTCGTCATAAGCTATCCTTTCTTTTTCTTCAATTCTTCCAAAACCACATCGAGGCGGTCAAAGCGCGCCTCCCAGACTTGGCGATAGCGCTCGATCCAATCGGATACTTCGTTCAAGCGGTCAAATTTCACTTCCACATATCGCTCACGTCCTTGTGGGATGACCACGACCAAGCCGCACTCTTTCAAGATGCGAATGTGCCGCGATACAGCAGGGCGGCTGATGCGAAAATTTTCAGCAACGCCGTTGAGCGTCATGCGCTGTCTTGCCAGCAGGGCAAGGATCGCGCGGCGGTTCGGGTCGGCGATGGCTTGGAAAACATCACGTCTCATATGTAACCAATCAGTTACGTTATTTTTCCTATTTTAGGACGTATGTTCTAAATTGTCAAGAGGGAATTTTATGTCAACAAGAGAGACAACCTATTCGGGATCGCTGAAAAACTTTGTTGCGTTGGACGTGTAGACTTACATTTTGCTCCAGCGCGCTAACACTTCAACGAATCCCGCGAAGGCATCAGATCCAGATGTTGCGCCAACGGAAAGAATGTTGCTGATCGGCACATACATATTTTTATCCTCGAGAAACGCGTCAAACAGCTCGTGCCATACTTCCCCTGCCTCCCCTCTCGCCGCTGATTTTAACCACGCGCCCGAAAGCGATGTAGTGATTGAGCTAGCAATCGTCGCAATTTCCTCTGTGATTTTTTTCGCCGCCTCTTGCGGATGAATGACCCAAGCCGCATACATGACGCCCATAAGGAAATCGTCGCCCGCGGGCGTGAGTCCAACCCCAAGCCCTGCAAGTTTCGATGCGCCCGTTTTTACAGCGGGAAGATCCATTGTGATGATTGCAAGAGATAGCGAATCAGAAAACCGAAGAATCGCTTCATTCTCGCTTTCAATTTGCAATAACCTCAGGCGATTCGCGATCTCGTCGCGATTGTTTCGTAGTTCGTCCCACCTCGGCATGGGATCCCACGTCTGCGCGTGCGCATATGAGATTGCCAGGTCACCAATCGAAATTTGTTGGTCGTGAAGAGAAACATTCGATCCGCTGTCAAGGTGTTTGGTAAACAACATGGGTTCATCGATCAGCAGGTTGAAGGGACCGTTACCGATCTCGGCGTTGACAATAGATACAATTTCTTTTTTTTCGTTGGTCAAGTTGCATACTTCATCGAATACATGCAGGATTCTAGGCTGACTGGAAGTTGCCAGCCAGCGCTTTACTTGGTTCGTGACGAAAACGGCATTAATGCTTTGCATGAACCCCTTTCACAATTTTCTCAACAAAGGTTTTTATAGAGCCTGGCTCTCTCCCTAAAATCCACTTCAACACATTTGGATTCCCGACTAGACCCCAATGGTCGTAATACGCGAACATCCTGATAAGGTTATCTACAGCATATTCGCTCATTCCACCAACTCGCAGCCGCCAATCGCTAATCTCCTCGTTTTCAGCGCGGACTTTGCGATGCAAGACATGCTCAAATATCTCCGCCACTTCGGCATGAGACGTAGGCACCGTCCCTGCAAGTTCGTACACAGCGTTGACGTGTCCCGACTCGGTCAAAACAATCTTGGCGGCTTCAGCGAGATCGTCTAAATCTAGAAAACTAAATTTTGCGCGGACAGAATAGGGAACGCGCAACACGCCCTCCTCCACAATGCCCTGCCACCCGGCAAGCAGATTCTGCATGTACGGCGCGGGTTGCAGGACCGTGAAGGGCAGCCCCGATTCAAAGAGCATCTCCTCCACGCGCATTTTTTGCCAGTGATGGTTCATTACTTCGATCTGCGGATGCAAAACGGAGTGGTAGACAAAGTGCTTCACGCCGGCGCTCCCGGCCTCGTGGATCACCAACTTGCCGATAATGGTTTCTTGCGGGCTCATGTTGGGGCAAATATGATATACCGCCCTCACCTCTCGCATCGCCGCGCGGATCGCGGACGCATCGCGCAGGTCGCCGACGATGACCCGCTCCGCGCCGAGCGACTGTAAAACGGAGATATTTTCCTCCCACCGAACAAACGCGCAGACGCTTTCAACGGTGGAGATCGTCTTGACAATTGCCTTACCGGTTTTACCGCTTGCGCCCGTTACGAGTATCATCGGGGATATTATCCCA
>CAYPCK010000369.1:0-3241 GCA_964409185.1 uncultured Anaerolinea sp.
TCGGCGACCGCGTGGTCAACGATGTCGCGCCGAAAGACCGCGATATTGCCATGGTCTTCCAATCCTATGCCTTGTACCCACACCTTTCGGTGTACGACAACATGGCGTTCGGTTTGAAACTGCGCAAGATGCCGAAGGAAGAGATCAAACGCCGCGTGAGCGAAGCGGCGGAAATTCTGGGCATCACCGATTATCTCGACCGCAAGCCGCGCCAACTTTCGGGCGGACAGCGCCAGCGTGTAGCGGTCGGGCGCGCCATTGTGCGGGAGCCCAAGGTCTTTTTGTTCGACGAGCCGCTTTCGAACCTGGATGCCAAACTACGCGTGCAGATGCGCGCGGAGATCAGCAAACTCCACCAGCGTTTGAAGACCACTTTCATTTACGTGACCCACGACCAGACCGAAGCGATGACCATGGCAACCCGTATCGCGGTCATCAACAAGGGGGTCTTGCAGCAATTGGATACTCCGCAGAATCTTTATGACCGTCCGAACAACCTTTTCGTGGCTGGCTTCATCGGCTCGCCGGCGATGAATTTCTTCAGTGGCAAATTGCAAAAGGACGGGGGCAGGCTGTTGGTAAAGACAGACGATTTCACTGTCGGCATTCCTGCGAGCCGCTCAAAACCATATGAAGAGCACGCAGGCAAGGATATCATCTTCGGCATCCGCCCGGAGAACATCCACGATGTGGAGTTCGTCCCGTCGAACATCGATGTGGAGAAGGTTGACGTAAACGTTGATGTGACAGAGTTGATGGGAAATGAGATCTTCCTCTACCTCATGAGCGGCAAGAATTCCTTTGTGGCTCGAGTAGATCCCCGCTCGAAGTTGCGAGTTGGGCAAAAGGCTTCTGTAGCCTTCGACATGGACAACTTCCACATTTTCGACGCGACGACTGAGCAGGCGATTCGATAGATTGTTTTTCGATGACTCAACCCCGGGATGCTAATCGGTTCCGGGGTATATTTTTAATCTCATTGACGGGCTTTACAAAATCATGCTAGCACTGAAAGTGCTTTCATTTCCGAGACCCCCGAACGGTTGCCATGCCTAGAAAAAAGAAACCCACTATTTACGATGTCGCGCGCGGTTCCGGCGTGAGTATATCCACGATCTCCCGCGTGCTAAACTCGCCGGACAAGGTGAACCCCGAGACGCGCAAGCGGGTAATGGCGTCGATCGATTCTCTCGGGTTCGTACCCAAGGCAGAGGCAAGAGCGCGAGCCATGCAAAACACAAACCGGATCGGGGTGCTGACACCGTTCTTCACTGCGCCATCGTTCGTGCAGCGCTTACGAGGTGTGGCTTCTGCGTTGTTGAAAGCCAATTACGAACTTGTTATTTATCCAGTTGATTCGGTCGAGCACTTGCAAGGCTACATCTCCTCCATTTCAATCATGCAAAATATCGACGGGCTGATCATTATGTCGCTGGCGATTGACGATAAGGACGCCCGTCGTCTTCATGACAATGGTATGGAAACGGTGTTGATCGAATATTCGCACCCAAAACTGAACAGCATTGAGATCGATGATGTTCACGGGGGGCAGTTGGCTGCCCGTCATTTGATCGAGAAAGGGCACAAACGAATCGCCTTCCTCGGCGATATCGAGCCGCCTGAGAAATACGCCATTCATCCAGTGAAATCCCGGCTGGATGGGTTTAGGAGGACAATGGAGGAGGCAGGGATCGGTTTACCTAAAAAATACATCACACAGGCCGCCTATACGCACGGAAGTTCCCAAAAAGCGGCACTGGACCTGTTGAACACGGCTCCTCCCCCAACTGCCATTTTCGCGGCATCAGATATTCAAGCAGTTAGTGTTCTCAAAGTTGCCCGCAGGTTAAAGATGCGCGTTCCTGAGGATATTGCAGTGATCGGTTTCGATGACATCGATCTTGCCGAATACATGGATATTACAACCATCCGCCAACATTTGGACGAGTCGGGCAGGCTGGCCGCCCAATTTCTACTATCACACATCGGGGAATCCGGCCGAACGCAGCAACACAGCAAACTTCCCCTGGCACTTGTCGAGCGCCTGACCACGTAACGGCAATTTGTGCGATTTTTCTCATACGTGAAAAAAATTGAGCGTTTTTAGATATTGACTATAAATGGAGTTGTGCTATACTCAGTTTTGAAAGTGCTTTCATAAAAACGCTTTCAGCCGGTCCAGAATTTGCGATCTCTTATTACCAGGAGGTGCCCGCCTATCAATTGACCGTTCCCCAACCCATTGACTTGAAAATCTATTTAATTTCTCAAGGAGAGAAGAATGAAAAAGACAGTTTGGCAACTGATCGGCTTGCTTGTCGTGATTTCGATGTTCCTCGCGGCATGCGGACCCGCCGAAGCCCCTGCCACCGAAGCCCCGGCGACCGAAGCGCCCGCCGCCACCGAAGCCCCTGCCATGCCCGATGTTGATTTTGCCTATCCGACGGGCGGCGCGCTCGAAGAAGCGCTTAAAGGTACCTACGCCGGAACAACCGTCACTGTGGACGGCGCGTTTGAAGGCAACGATCCGGATGGCGTGAAATTCGACGAATCCGTTAAAGCCTTCGAAAAAGCCACCGGCATTGATGTCAATTACATCGGCAACAAGGAATTTGAAGCCACCATCTCCGTGCGGGTTGACGCGGGCGATGCTCCCGATATTGTTGATTTCCCGCAACCCGGGAAAGCCGCCCAGTTCGTTGCTTCCGGTAGCATCGTTCCGGTCAGCGATTACCTCTCTGAGGAGTGGCTTGCTCAGCAGTATAACCAAAGCTGGCGCGATATGGCGACCTTCGATGGCGCTGAAATGGGTATCTTCCACCGCTTCAACGGCAAGAGTTTGGTCTGGTATCCGAAGCAGGCTTGGGATGCGGCTGGTTATGAGATCCCCGAAACCTGGGATGAGTTGATGGCTTTGAATCAGCAGATTGCTGATGACGGCGATACTCCGTGGTGCATCGGTATTGAATCCGGTGCCGCGACCGGCTGGGCCGCCACCGACTGGACCGAGGAAATGATGCTTCGCACCACTTCCCTCGAAAATTACGATGCCTGGGTAGCCGGCGATCTGGCGTTCGATTCACCTGAAGTCAAGAACGCCATCGAAACCTGGAGCGATCTCTGGTTCAACGATGCCTTCGTGTTCGGCGGTCGTTCCTCGATCGTCACCACCTTCTTCGGCGACTCCCCCGCACCCATGTTCGACGCGGATGGTCCCAAGTGCTGGATGCACAAACAGGGC
>CAYPCK010000370.1:0-3234 GCA_964409185.1 uncultured Anaerolinea sp.
AATGCCGTTTTATTTTCGATGCACCAGAGCATTTCCAGGCTTGAAATCTGATCGGGCGTCAAGGTATCAAGCCACGCGCGAAAGTCCGTCTGGTTGACTTTCAGAAACACCACTTGTTCCGGGGAAGGAACCGTCGTCAAAAATCCCGATGCCAAAAACTTATCCAGGGCGCTGTTGGTATTTGCCGCAACCGTGCTATCTGCGCTGTACAAATCACGGGAAAGCTGTGCTTTACGCATGAGCGTCAAAAACGCGTCATAAGACACAAGCTGTTCTTTGGTTTTGGCATTCGGATCGGCGTTTATGGAAATCATTTCGGCAAGATACGCCGCGTCTGCTTCCGCCATGCCGCCGGGCATGGTCCACGTCGTTTCGTTATTAGGGCTCCAACCGTGGGCGACCACCGTCTCTGCAAGCCGCAGTTGCATTTGTTCCGCGGTTTCGGGGACGGCGGTGGGTTCGGGAGTGAATGTTGGAGATGGGAAAGCAGTCGCAGTAATGGTTTCGGTCGGCGTGTGGGTGGGAGATGCTGGCGCTGGCGCGCAACTTGCGAGGAGACAGAGCAGAACGAAGAGGGGAATGAGGCGTTTGGTCATGGCATCCCTTTTATGAATTTGAGTATAGCATTATTTTTGCGGTAGGGGCGACGCATGCGTCGCCCCTACGAAACGCGCCAACCTTGTGAAAAGTGGCACTTTCAAAACTCTTATGTTATACTGTTCCGAACTTTACAAATACCGTCCTTTTACGGGCGTTTTCCCAAAAACCACTGGGACTGTGTGAGGAGCCGGAATGCTCGAATATGTAGCCATAGGATTGATGATCGCGTTGGCGACCCTTGTCGCCTTGATCGCGATTGGCTTGGGGAATTTATTCGGACCGAAAAAGCCGTCGGCGTCTAAATCCATGCCGTATGAATCGGGCATTACCCCTTTCGGCGAAGCGACGCGCCGACTCCCCGTCCGCTTTTATTTAATCGCCGTTTTGTTCATCCTGTTCGATATCGAAGTCATCTTTTTCCTGCCGTGGGCGGTGGTGTTCCGCCAGCTCGGTCTGTTCGGCTTGATCGAAATGGTTATTTTCATTGTGATTCTTCTGGTGGGCTATGTGTACGCCTGGAAGAAAGGAGCCCTTGAATGGGAGTAGAGCAAAAACTCGGCGACATGGGGATCGTCACTACCAAATTGGAAGAACTCGTCAACTGGTCGCGCACGAACGCCATGTGGCCCATGTTGTTCGGTCTGGCGTGCTGCGCCATCGAGATGATGGCGGCGCAGGCTTCGCACTACGACATGAGCCGCTTCGGCATGGAACTCATGCGCGCCAGCCCGCGTCAATCGGATCTGATGATCGTGGCTGGACGCGTCTCACGCAAGATGGCGCCGGTTGTCCGCCGTTTGTATGATCAGATGCCCGAACCGAAGTGGGCGATCGCGATGGGTGACTGCGCCTCGTGCGGTGGCGTGTTCAATAACTACGCGATTCTGCAAGGAGTAGATGAAATCATTCCGGTGGATGTGTACGTGGCGGGTTGTCCGCCGCGCCCCGAGGCGTTGATCCACGGTGTGGTGACGTTGTACGAAAAAGTAAAGGGTGAGAAGTTTAAGGATTTGGCAGTAGTGAAATAACCCTTGCTATTAATTAGCCACATAGCGCACAGAGTTCTTGGAGTTTTTTCTCAGAGTCTCAGTGGTCTCAGTGGCAAAGGGCGATGGTGAATGGACAAAAAACTCGAAAGAATCGTTCAAACACTGCAGGAACAGTTCGGCTCTTCCATCGAAGAGTTCCGCGATGAAGTGCATGTCTTTGTCAAAGCGGAACAGATCGTGGATGCGTTGACCCTTCTGCGCGACAAATACGAGTTCGAATTGCTCTCTGCGCTCACCGCGACGGATTACTTCCCTCAACTGACCCCGCGCTTTCACGTGGTATATCAGTTGTCCTCGCTGGCGAAAAATATCACATTGCAGTTAAGAGTTCCCGTGAGCGGCGACCAGCCGAAGATCCCGACCGCGACGCGTGTGTACGATACCGCGAACTGGCGCGAGCGCGAAGTCTTCGACATGTTCGGCATCGAGTTCGAAGGTCATCCCGACCCGCGTCGCATTTTGTCACCTGAAGGGATGGAGGGGCATCCGCTTCGCAAGGATTTCCCGCTGGGGTACGAAGAGCCGCAGTTCACATTCAATTACGACGACATTGATTTAAAAAAGATTTACGCAAAAGAGTAATCATGGCGCAGATCGAAGAAGTCAACTACGAACAATACAAACATCTCGTGTCGGAGCGCGCGTTCACCGGCGAGACCATGTTGTTGAACATGGGACCGCAACATCCGTCCACGCACGGCGTGTTGCGCTTGTTGCTCGAACTCGACGGTGAGACAGTGGTCAACGCGATTCCCGACATCGGGTATCTGCACACGGGCATCGAGAAAAACATGGAGGCGAAGACCTACGTCAAAGCCGAAGTGATGACCGACCGTCTCGATTACATGAATACGACCGGCAATAACCTTGCGTATTGCATGGCGGTCGAAAAATTGGTTGACCTCGATGTGCCGGAGCGGGCGCAAGCCATTCGCGTCATCATCACCGAACTCCAGCGCATCGCTTCGCATCTCGTGTTCCTCGGCGCGTTCGGTTTGGATCTCGCGGCGATGTCGGTCTTTTTGTATTGCTTTCGCGAGCGCGAAATGATTCTGGATATTCTCGAATTGTGTTCAGGTCAGCGCATGATGACGACGTACTTTCGCCCCGGCGGCGTGTGGCGCGATGTGCCTGACGAGTTTGAATCCGCTGTCCGCAACTTCATCAAGATCTTTCCAAAACGGATTGACGAATACGAGGCGTTGTTGACGAAAAACCCGATTCTTCTCGACCGTTTGGTTGGCATCGGCATCCTCGACGCGAAGACCGCCCTTTCACACGGCGTGACGGGACCGACTCTCCGCGCCTCCGGTGTGAACTGGGATCTTCGCAAAGCGCGTCCCTACATGGGATATGAACAATATGATTTCAAGGTGCCGACGCGTACGGAGGGCGACACGTTCGCGCGCTACATCGTTCATATCGAGGAGTTTCGCGAGTCGCTGAAGATCGTCGAACAGGCGTTGAACAAACTCCCCAAGGGACCTGTGCAAAGCGAGAACCGCAAATTCGTCCCGCCGCCGCGTGCCGAGATTGGTGTGAGCATGGAAGCGCTCATTCATCACTTCAAACTATGGACGGAGGG
>CAYPCK010000371.1:0-3224 GCA_964409185.1 uncultured Anaerolinea sp.
GTCGCCGCCGTTGCGATCACCGCCGCGTTATTGGTAACGTACACACAGAACGCGTATGCGCTGATCGGCTTCTTCCTCGTAGCATTCGTTGTTCTGATCACGCTGTACGAATACGCTCGCGGCGCCCAGGCTCGACAGAAAATTCACGGCGAAAATTTCTTCTCGGCGATTTGGAATCTGACCGGGCGTGACCGGCGCCGCTACGGCGGGTATATCGTCCATCTCAGCATCGCGTTCATGGCGATCGGCATCCTCGGCATCGAACTCTTTCAAATGGAAACGCAGGGCACGCTGGAGGTCGGCCAGCAAAAAAGTATCGGCGGCTACGATGTCGTCTACGAGGATATTGCGCGCTTCACGGGTCCCGATGGTCGCGAGGTCACCCGCGCGGTCGTCAGCGTTTATCAGGGCAATGAATATCTCGGCGAGTTGTACCCGCGCATTGATTACTACTTCGACTCGCAACAATCCATGACCATCCCCGGTCAACGCGCGACGATGAAAGACGATTTATACATCCTGCTTGTGAGTTGGGAGCCCGCCTCGGCGGTCGGCGCGACGTTCAAAATCTACGTCAACCCGTTGGTGAACTGGTTATGGATGGGAAGCCTGTTCTTCCTGATCGGCATCATCGTGGCGGCATGGCCCGACAAAGAAACCGACCCGGTCGCTGTCCGCACCGGGAAGCGCGTCCGTCAAGCCAGCGCGGCGGATTGAAAAAGCAAAGAACTTGAGATTGGAGACTGGAGATTTGATGAAAGCGCTGGCTCAATCGGGCAAGGTACGCAAAACGAAGTACGCAGTTTTCACAGTGATTCTGCTTTTCGTTTGCTCCTCTTTTGCCTTCAATTCGGCGGTCTCCGCCCAGGGCCCCACCCCCACCGACGATGATGTGAACAAGATCGCGAAAAAGTTGTTCTGTCCGGTGTGCGAGAACACGCCGCTGGACGTCTGCCCTACGGAGGCGTGCCGTCAGTGGAGGGAACAGATCCGACAGATGCTGAGCGAGGGCAAGACCGAAGACGAGATCATCCAGTATTTCATTGATACCTACGGCGTCCGCGCCTCTGGCGACCCGCCGAACAAAGTCGCGTCATATTTGATACCCGTGCTGGCGATCCTGGCAGGGACAGCGCTGCTCCTGCGCGCGTTCCAGTTGTGGAAAAAGCCGAAGGCGGCGGAGACAGTCGCCCCGGCGAAGGAAGCGCAACGCGTCCATCAGGATGATTATTTCAATAAACTCGAAGAAGAGTTGAAGAAGAGAAAATAGATGACCGAAGCAACCGCACCCCGTCGCGCTGTCCCGTTGTGGATTCAGATCGTCATCTGGGTATTTCTCGTTGGTTTGCTTGTCCTTGTGGCGTTGGGACTGAGTCGCCGCCAGCAGGGCACTGTTCAACCGGGCGAAGTAATCGAAGACTTTGCATTGACGTTTTACAGCGGGTACGAGTTGGACGGCAGGTCGGAGATTCAATTCAGCAACTTGCGCGGCAAGGTGGTGGTGCTGAACTTCTGGGCTTCGTGGTGTAAACCCTGCGAGCAGGAAGCCGCGGAATTGCAACAGGTATGGACGGAGTACGAGTCGACCGGCGAAGTGATTTTCCTCGGCGTGGATTACGTGGATACGGAAGCCGATGCGCGCGTGTATCTGAAAAAGTTCGGAATCACGTATGCCAACGGCGCCGACCTGGCGACAGGGATCTCGCAATACTTCCGCATCACGGGTGTGCCGGAGACCTACTTCATTGACCGCGACGGCGTCCTGCGCTATGTGCAGGTGGGTCCGTTCACCAGCATCGAACAGATTCGCGCGCAGATCGACACTTTATTGAAATAGAGGGCAAATGGATATCGCGGCAATTTTCCTGACACTGGCTGTGCTCTTTTTCGTCGGGGCATATTTGTATGCGCCGTTCGCGCGCGGGTATGGAAAACACGTCACCGAGGAGGAGCGCGAACTTTCCGCGTTACTGGCGGAGCGCGAGCGCGTGCTCGGTTCATTGCAGGAGTTGGATTTCGATTACAAACTCGGCAAGATTCCCGAAGAGGATTATCCCGCCCAACGGACGAGCCTGTTGCAAAAAGGCGCGGACATTCTGCGCAGGATGGACTCGCTGACCATAGACGAGACCGATTTGAAGCGCAGCGGCTCCGGAAACACTTCGCGCAAAAAAACCATCGCGGATGCCGAACTGGAGAACATGATCTCGAAACGGCGTATGAGCCGCCAGGCAAAATTCGACGGGTTTTGTCCGAAGTGCGGCAAGCCGGTGATGGCGGACGACCGGTTCTGCCCATCGTGCGGGAAGGCGCTAAAGTAAACAGTAACCGGTAATTACAAATTACCTATTACAAAAACCATCATTATGAAACTTCGCAACCTTGCTCTGTTTTTGTTACCGCTCCTCACCGCCTGCAACATGACGCTGGCGGCGGATATCACGCCACCGCCCGGCTACGTCCCGCCGACGCCGTTGCCCACGCTTGTTTTATACCCGTCACAGGCGCCAAGCGTGGAGAACGGCAAAATCATCTACATGGAAAAATGCGCGGCGTGCCATGGCGAGACCGGACTCGGTGACGGCGAACAGGGCATCCAACTTGGAGTCACCGTGCGGGCGTTTGGGCTGGCAGAGATCGCGCGTCCCGCCTCGCCCGCGCAGTATTACACCATGGTCACGCGCGGCAACATCGAACGCTTCATGCCGCCCTTCAACAGTCTCAACGACCAGGAGCGCTGGGACGTGACTGCGTACGTAATGACCTTGCACACCAACGCGCAAGAGATCGAACGAGGCAAGCAGTTGTTTGAATCGAACTGCAGGGACTGTGCATTGGATTTGTTCAAAGACCAGCAGAGGATGTCAACCTTCACCGAAGTGGAGTTGGCTCGACTCGCCAGCCAGGGCGGCGACGGCGTGCCGGCTTTCGGCGCAAATTTGAGCGAGGACGAACTGTGGGCAGTCGCCGTTTACCTGCGGACTCTTTCCTTCGACACCTCGCTTCCTGCCACGCCGCTGCCTGTTGCCGTTGCCTCAGCCACTGCCGCCCCTGAAGCAACGCCGGCAGGGACGAGTCAAGCCTCCACGGCGAATGAAGCGACAGCTGCGTTGCAACCCGGCTTTGGCGTAGTTAATGGCGTCATCGAAAATAGGACCGGCGCCAGCCTGCCCTCCAGCCTGACGATCACTCTGCGAGGCTTCGACCACGATGCCAACGATCCC
>CAYPCK010000372.1:0-3208 GCA_964409185.1 uncultured Anaerolinea sp.
GAGGATGAGCAGATCAGCCTCCCCTGCGCCTAGAGCCGCCTTGTTCCCCTCACGCCAGTGTAGTTTGAATCCCATCGCCTTCTGGTAGAACTCGAGCTGGTTGTCAAGATTTGCCACCGTAAGCGAAATATGCCCCATCTGTGTTTTCGGGTGGATGGAGAATTCCGATTTTGTTTCGGTTCGTGTGTGATTCATTTTTCCTCTGTTGGTTTCAACGGAACAGACTACCCCAGGGTCGAATTACTTTCGCATTTACAAAATACATATACTCGGGCTTTCGCCGTTTGTTGTCCCGTTTTGAAGTAAAATCCGCTGCATGCCCAAACCGGTCATCTTTTCCATTGACGACGATTCCTCCGTCTTGAACTCCATCGAGCGCGACCTGCGCGCCAAATACGGCGGGGAGTACCGCATCCTGCCGATCAACCAGCCCAAAGCTGCATTGGAGTATTTGAAGAAGATGGAACAGCGCAACGAGACCGTCGCGCTGTTTTTGGTGGACCAGCGCATGCCCGAAATGAACGGCACGGAATTCCTCGCCGAGGCGATGAAGAACCACCCGCAGGCAAAGCGCGTGTTACTCACTGCGTATGCCGATACGCAAGCCGCGATTGATTCGATCAATGAAGTCAGGCTCGATTATTATTTGATGAAGCCCTGGCACCCGCCTAACGAGAGGCTTTATCCAATTCTGGACGAATTGCTCGAGGACTGGAAAGCACACGTGCGAATGCCGTACGAGGGTATTCGAGTCGCAGGGACGTTATGGTCGTTGAGCAGTCATCAAGTGAAGGATTTTCTCACGCGGCACCAGATCCCCTATCAATGGCTCGATATCGAAAAAGATGCCAACGCGCAAAAACTGGTGGAGGGTGTTTCGGCTGAAACAAAACTTCCTGTCATCTTTTTCCCCGATGGAAAAGTATTGATTGACCCGAACCTGCAAGAACTCGCAGACAAAGTTGGCTTGCAAACGCGCGCCGCGCTTCCATTTTATGACATCATCATCATCGGCAGCGGACCCGCCGGTCTCGCCGCGGCGGTGTATGCAGGTTCTGAAGGTTACAAATGTCTCGTCATTGAGAAAGCCGCGCCGGGCGGGCAGGCGGGGTCGAGCCCGAAGATCGAAAATTATCTTGGCTTCCCAGCGGGCATCTCCGGCGACGACCTGACGCGGCGCGCGGTCTCGCAGGCGAAGCGCTTCGGGGTCGAAATATTGTCGGCTCAGGAGGCAGTTCAAATCGGCGTGAAAGACGCGTATCGCATCGTCCAGTTAAAAGATGGGACGGAGATTTCGTCCCATGCGGTGCTGGTCGCCACCGGCGCATCGTTCCACATGTTGAAGATGCCCGGCGCGGACAAACTCACGGGTGCGGGAATCTACTACGGCGCGGCGTACACCGAGGCGATGAACTACAAAGACCAGCCGGTATTTGTCGTCGGTGGGGCGAATTCGGCGGCGCAAGGCGCGATCTATCTCAGCCGATTTGCGAGCAAGGTCACGGTGCTGATTCGCGGGCACGAACCCACCGCCTCGAAGTATCTCGTGGATGCGATGCAATCCAACCCCAAGATCGAACTGCTGACCGATACCGACCTGCTCGGAGTACAAGGCTCGACTTCATTGGAGCAGATCACGATCAAAGATACAAAACGGGATGAAACACAAACGCTTGATGCGGCGGCGTTGTTCGTGTTTATCGGCGTGCGTCCGCAAAGCCAGGTTGTTGCGGGATTGGTGCGGTGCAGTGACAAAGGGTACATCTACACGGGACCCGAAGTAACGGCTGACAAGCATCCGCCTCACGCCTGGACCTTGGAGCGGGTTCCGTTCCTTTTGGAAACCTCCACCCCCGGCATTTTCGCGGCGGGCGATGTGCGCTACGGAACGAATCACCGCGTCGCGTCCGCGGCGGGCGAAGGCGCGATCGCGTATGCGTTGATGAAGGAATATTTGAAAGGGTTGTAATTAGTATTGTGTCATTCTGAGGGAGTGGCGCCTCGCGCCATGACCGAAGAATCTCCACTCGCGTCAAGAGAGACTCTTCGCTCAGAGCGACACCGCAAACTTATGAACCTTTCCGACCTCCGCAAATCACCCCTCTTTACTGGCTTGTCCGACGACGAGTTGCAACAACTCACGGATCATGCCAAGCCGGTCTCTTTGCGCGCGGGGGAGTATTTGATGAAGCAGGGAGAAGAGGGCGATGCGGCATTTGTGGTGGTCAAGGGAGAATTCGAAGTCACAAAACAATCGGGGCAGTCCGTCATCAAGATCGATGTGCGAAACCCGGGCGATGTGTTGGGCGAAATGGCGTTGCTCTCGCGTTCGCCGCGTTCCGCATCGGTGATGGCGCTCACCGATTGCGAAACATTGTGCATTTCGCAGGAGAATTTCGAGAAGTTGCTATCCACGAGTTCGACAGCCGCGCTGGCGGTGTTGCATTGGGTGATGAGCCGCTTGAGCCAGAACGATGCCTTGCTTCACCAGCAGGAACGGATGGCGGCGCTGGGAACCTTGAGCGCGGGGCTGGCGCACGAGTTGAACAACCCCGCCGCGGCGGCACAACGGAGCGCGGCGGAACTGAGCAAGACATTACTGAAATGGCAAAGGCTAACTCACGAGATCGAATCGGTTGCACTCAAAGTGAATCAAACCGAATGGTTGAATGAGTTTATGATGGATGCGGCGCGCCGGTTCGAGGCGCCGGTCAAGTTGGAGGCGTTGGAGAAGATTGACCGCGTGGACCAACTCCAATCGTGGCTGGAGGCGAACGGAGTCGAATCCGCGTGGGAAGTGGCGCCGGCAATGGTCAACTTTGGGTGGGAGGTCGAGTCGCTTGAGGCGCTGAAGGCATCCGCATTTTTCCAGTTGTCCATTCAATGGCTTGGCGTAAGTTGTTTGATGATGGAGTTGCTCGCGGAAGTGCAGCACACCACGGAACGCGTCGCTGAGATCGTGCGCGCGGTAAAGTCCTATTCGTATCTCGATCAGGCGCCGCTGTTGGAAGTGGATGTGCACGAGGGGCTTGAAAACACGCTGATCATCATGCAGCATAAATTGAAAAAAGGAGTGACGGTGAAGCGCGAGTATGCGCCAAACCTGCCGCGCATCGAGGCGTATGCGAGCGAGTTGAATCAGGTGTGGACGAATATCATTGACAACGCGGTGGATGCCATGAATGGAACTGGCGAGGTCATTTTGCGC
>CAYPCK010000373.1:0-2793 GCA_964409185.1 uncultured Anaerolinea sp.
CGCTGTTCCTGGTAGACTGACTAAAGTGATTTTCGTTTCTAACTCGCTTGCAATAAATCTTTCATTTACAGCGGGTCCGAGCATCGAGTCGCCTAACAGGAAAATCTCTGGTTGTTGCTCAGTGAGAGCATTGATATAAGTTGTCCTGATGCGCTCGTCGAATTGCGGACCAACGTCTCTCGGGTAGGGCGTTTGATAACGGATGGGGATATACAATGACAGGAAACTCAAAAGTATGGCAGAGACGATGAGATAATTGCGAAGGGGCTTCATGGCTTTATTAAAATCAGAATTGGAAATAGATAAAATCGGGCGTGGCAGAATTGACATAAATAAATATTGTCGCGGTTGCCACAGCATAGTAGAGCGAATGGATGAGTGAGTCTGACTTCGCGTATCTGTCCAAAACTGTTTTGATCATCATGGGGGTCGAATATACCGCCGCGATGGACAGCCCGATCAGTGCGACGCTTTGTTGTTCACGTGTGCCGATCCACGGGTTGGAGAATGCGGCGATCACCCAGCCCAGCGAAGGCGCGGCGAAGAGCATCCAACCGAAGACGATAAAGCCGAACATGATTAGCCAGGCGAAGAAAATTTTCACACTGCCGGCCGGCTTCCAATTGCCTCCCATGCCGAGAGCCTGATAGACCACGATCAGAATCCCGTACAGCGCGCCCCATAAGAGATATGTCCAGCCCGCGCCGTGCCAGACTCCGCTCAGGAGCATGGTTGCCAGAGGGGGAATGGCGAGGATGAGCCAGTTTGGCAGGCGCGATTGTCTGGCGAGTACGAATCGCCGAATGGGGAAGAAAACGTAATCGCGCAGCCAAAACGAAAGCGTCATGTGCCAGCGGTTCCAAAAATCGGTGGGAGTCAGCGATAGGTATGGCGATCTAAAATTTTCGGAGGTGTCAAAACCAAGCAGATAAGCGGCGCCTCGTGAAAGATCGGTATAGGCGGAAAAGTCAGCCAGAATTTGCAATGTGAATCCAAGCGCGCCCGTGACGGCAAGCAGGAGGGTGGGGTCCTGCAGGTGAAAGATCCGCTCGGTGATCGAGCCGACGCTGTTGGCGATGACCAGTTTTTTGAACAACCCCATTAAGATCAATGGCCACGCCGAATACAGATATTCCGCTTTCCATGTTCGCGTCGTTTCGATTTGCGGCATTAACTTCTGCGGGCGGTCAATGGGTCCCGCCACGATCTGCGGGAAGAACGAAGCGTACAACGCGAAGTCAATCAGGGAATGGGTGGGCTTGAGCGTGCCGCGCGACACATCGATCACATAGCCCAGTTTCTTCAAGGTGTAAAACGACAAACCCGCGGGCAGCGCGATCCGTGTGAAGAAGAAATCGGTTTGCATTCCCAGCGCGACGGCGATGCGCGCAAGATCGTCGCTGAAAAAGTTGTAGTATTTGAAAAATGCCAGAACACCAAGGTTGAGCAACAGACTGAGCGATATCAACAAACGTACACGCGATTTGTTTTCGCTCATCCCTTTTGCCAGAAAAAAATCGGCAAGCGTCGAAATTCCGAGCATGGCTGCAAGCCATGGCTCCACCCAGCCGTAGAACAAATAGCTTGCCACAACGAGAATGACATTTTGCCAGCGTTTTTCACGCGCGAGCCAATATAATGCAAAAACAAACGCAAAGAAAAACCAGAATGTCAGGCTGGTGAAACTCACTTCTCTTCCTCGTCCTTTTTCAGAATCATCACGCGAAAACTTTCAGCATACTTCATGCCTTTGTCTTTCGCTTCCTCCTCCGCCCATTCGGTCATCCACTTGCCGACTTCATCCACGGGCACCTGGCTCGCGTGTTGTTGCAGCGCTTTGATCTTGATGTCCAGCGTCTCGGCGATGTCCACCCACGTATCGGGCTTTTCGGAGCCATGGACATATAGTTTTTTGACATCGTGCGGTTCATACCCAGCCTTGAGCAGGTCGGTGAACATCAGCCGCGTCCCTGCCGACGGGAAGACTGCCTCGCACGCCGCCCGCGCCGCCGCGCGGTGATCGGGATGGTTGACATATTCGTTCCCGTAGAACCACGCTTCGGGATTCCCGCAGGTGACTGTATCAGGTTTGAATTGGCGGATGAGGCGGGTCAGCTCCTTGCGGAGTTGAATCGTCGGCTCCAGTTCGCCATCAGGGTAGCGTAAAAAAATCGTTTCTTTGATCCCCAGCACAGCATTCGCCGCGAGTTGTTCCTTTTCGCGGAGTTCAGCGAGTTCTTTTTTGTGGCTTCCATCCTTCGCGGGATCGTTCGACCCTGAATCGCCGCTGGTGATAACGACGGAAATAATTTCGCATCCCGTGCGCGCCCATTTGGCGAGCGTGCCGCCGATGGAAAACTCCTGGTCGTCCGGGTGCGCGTGGATGCTCATTGCGATCTTTGGAAAATATTCTTCGGTCATGTTAGTTTCCTTCCTATCACCAGCATCTTATTTTGAATTTTGAACACTTTGAAAAAAACCTTGACAAGTGGGAGTAATAAATTTACCAGCATTTGCGATTTGAACAATTTCTTCAGGTAAAACTCGTACGGGAACGACAACTCGTGGAATTTGTGCAGGTCAATGACTTCAAGCCCAACCGATTCAAATAATGATTTCATTTCGTCTGTCGAAAAAATCTGCTTGTGCCCAAACAAATGCGACGAGTACATCGCGTTCAAAAATGTGGGGAACCTGCCGCCCGTGAGTTTGTAGGTGAATTCGCCGAAGCGGTGATAAAAACCATCGCGGCAGGGCGTGTCGATCAGCAAAAAGCCGCCCGTTTTCAGTACC
>CAYPCK010000373.1:2803-3207 GCA_964409185.1 uncultured Anaerolinea sp.
GCATGGGAAAATTCACGTGTTCGATCACATCCCACAGTGTGACTGCGTCGAAGTGATTCGCGTAGCCCTGTTTTTGCCAGAAATCGCTTTCGATGGGGCGCTTGTGGATCTCCAGCCCGTGTTTTGTTTTTGCGTATTGCGCGCGGCTGTCGCTGAGTTCGATGCCGATAACTTCTGCGCCTTCTTGTTTCAATAACGATAGAAAGAGTCCGCCTCCACAGCCGATGTCCAATACTTTCGCGTTTAAGAGTGGGAGATGCTGTTTGACAATGTTCGCTTGATTTTGGAATTTTTTCGCGTTCGCCTGGAGTTGAGTCTCGATGTAGGCGGCAACTTCATCGGTCAGTTCCGAGGCGTTGATTTCGGAAGGGATGTCTTCCACAGGGTCGAGATAATCAATGAAG
>CAYPCK010000374.1:0-3204 GCA_964409185.1 uncultured Anaerolinea sp.
CTGCTGGGCGTTTTGTTTTAAGAGCTCATGGTGGGCGACGTTCCGAAGAGGGAGCAAGCCCTCGAAGTGGAAGCCGAGTGGGCGAAACGCGCTCATGTTCCCGCCCACGTGTTCAAGGTGTTGCGCGCCATGCCAAAGGACGCGCACCCGATGACCCTGCTCTCGCAAGCCGTGCTGGCGATGCAGAACGAATCCGTGTTCGCCAAAAAATATCACGAGATGAAGAAAGATCAATACTGGAACGCCGCCCTCGAGGATTCGCTTAATCTGACCGCGCGACTACCCATCGTCGCCGCATTCATTTACCGTTTGAAATATTTCAACGAGACGAAAATCCCGCGTTATAACCCCAAACTGGATTACGGCGCGAACTTTGCACGCATGATGAAGGTGGACGACAAAAAGGGATACGCCGAACTCATGCGCCTGTACTTCATCATCCACTCGGATCATGAATCGGGGAACGCCTCGGCTCATGCCATGCATTTGACCGGCTCCACCCTCTCGGACGCATATCTCGCCTTTTCCGCCTGCCTCAACGCGCTGGCGGGTCCGCTTCACGGGTTGGCGAACCAGGAGAGTCTCGGCTGGTTGCTGGACGTTCGCAAGAAGTTCAACGGACTCCCTTCGCGCGACGACCTGTATAAATTCGCATGGGATACGCTCAACGCCGGGCATGTCATCCCCGGATATGGGCACGGCGTCCTGCGCGTGATTGACCCGCGCTTTGTGGCGCAACTGGAATTTGCGAAGCAGAAGTTCCCGGACTTTGAATTGCTCAAGCTGGCTGAAATGGTGCTGGATGTCGTCCCGTCTGTCTTGAAGGAGCAGGGAAAGGCCAAAAGCCCCGCGCCGAACGTGGACGCGATCAGCGGCGCCTTGCAGTATTACTACGGCGTGCGCGAATTCGAGTTCTACACCGTGCTGTTCGGCGTTGGTCGCGCGCTCGGCGTGACATCGAATTACGTGTGGGCGCGCGCGCTGGGCCAACCCATCGAACGCCCCAAATCGCTAACCACGAAGATGCTCGAGGAACTCGCGGCAAAAGCGGGACAGCCTCAGCCGGCGTAATTCACCTGTCACACCTGCACTTGCTTGCAGGTGCAAGTGTCGCGAGAAAGCGCCGAAGGCGCTGGGGCGTCTCGCAATGGCACAAAATTTATAAAAAAGCGACGCTTTCAAAGCGTCGCTTTTTTATCATATCTCTTTCTTTACATGCGGTTTTTTTGACTCGAACTTTTCGAGTTTCACCACCCGCGCTTTATCGCGGATCTGCCAGGGGACGATCTGGCGGGCGTGCTCGCGGTTATCCGTTTCGATGATCGCCCAGCCGCAATGCGCGCCGTCATGGCAACCCCACTCGAAATAATGCAAATACCCCGCCGCGTGGATCTCCTTGATGATCGCGTCGCAATCGTGCGCTTCATGATGAGATTCGACCAGATACCGTTCCATGGGTTACTCCGTATGATGGGTTGATGTGCGGATTATACGCCGTTTCGCTCGTTTGTCAGTTGGTCTATCAGGAATGCGTATTCCAAAGCAATCTCTTTTAGGTAGTCGTAGCGTCCGCTGGAGCCGGCGTGACCGGCGTTGTAGTTGGTTTTGAGCAGTAGCAGGTTGTCATCCGTTTTGTTCGCGCGCAGGCGGGCGGCGAATTTAGCGGGCTCCCAATACGAAACGCGCGGGTCATTCAAACCGGTAGTGAGCAGGATGGCTGGGTATGCGCCAGCGCGGATGTTGTCGTAGGGCGAGTAGGACAACATGTGCTCGAACTGCTCGGGGATTTTCGGGTCGCCCCATTCGTTCCATTCGAGCGTGGTCAACGGGATGGTGGGATCGCTCATCGAGGTGACCACGTCGGTGAACGCGACTTTAGCAACCACTGCTTTGAACAGGTCGGGGCGCATGGTCAGGCTGGCGGTGACGAGCAACCCGCCCGCCGAAACGCCGATGATGCCCAGTTTTTCTTTGGACGTGTAGCCTTCCTTGATGAGGTGCTCCGCGCAGGCGATGAAATCGGTGAAGGTATTTTTCTTTTTGAACACGCGGCCCTCTTCGTACCAGGCGCGACCCATGTCCAAACCGCCGCGAATGTGCCCAATGGCGAACACAAACCCACGGTCCAGAAGGGAGAGGCGGGCGGACATGAATTCCGCGTCAATGATCGCGCCGTATGCGCCGTATCCATGCAACAGGGTAGGGTTGGCGCCGTCCCGCTTCAAGCCTTTTTTGTACACGATCGAGATCGGCACTTGTGAGCCGTCCTCCGCCGTGGCGTAAATTCGCTCGGATACATAGTCGTCCTTGTTGTACCCGCTGGGAATTTCCGCCACCTTTTTGACATCCCATGCGCCGGTATTCATGTCGATGTCGACGATGGAATTGGGCGTCACCATGGAGGAATAGTTGACGCGGAGCAGGTTTGTCTCGAATTCGGGATTGTTCTCAAATTCGACGTTGTACGCGGGTTCGGGGAATTGCACGTAGCGCGCGTCGTTCATCTCCGGCGGCTGGCAAATGCGGAGTTGCCTCAGCCCGCCCTTGCGCTCGCGCACCACGATGTGGTCTTTGAACGCTGACACGCCTTCGATCAGCACATCGTCGCGGTGAGGAATGACTTCCCGCCAGTGCTCTTTCGCCGGGTGCTCGACGGAGACCACGCTGAGTTTGAAATTTTTCGCGCCGTCGTTGTTGGAAATGTAGAATTTTCCGTTGTGATGCGCGGCGAAATAATCCAAGCCTGTCACGCGAGGCTGAATCACGCGCAGTTCGCCCTCGGGGTCGTCGGCGGAGAGGAAGCGCATCTCGCGCGTGTTCGTGCTGTAGTGATACGTCATGATGTACTTGTCGTCGCGCGATTTATGCATCCAAAGAAAATAGGACTGGTCGGCTTCATGGAAGAGCATCACATCGCGGGCGGGATCGGTGCCGATTTTGTGACGATACAATTTGTCGGGTCGCAGCGCCGCATCGAGCGTGACGTAGTAAATCGTCTCGCTGTCGTTTGCCCATTCCACGCCGCCGAGTTCATAGACGCTCCCGGACGTGTTGGCGATGCGCTCGTCGAACAGTTTGCCCGTGTTCAAGTCGCGGATGTAAATCGTGTACGCCTCGTTGCCCTCGTAATCCAGCGAGTAGGCGAGTTTGGTTCCGTCCGGGCTAACCTCCACCGCGCCGACACTGCAAAACACATGACCCTCC
>CAYPCK010000375.1:0-3202 GCA_964409185.1 uncultured Anaerolinea sp.
GCTGCGCAAGCTCGACCACTCGGCTATCTATGTCTTGATCGCCGGCACCTACACTCCGTTTTGCATCAACGCCTTCGATGACTTCTGGAAGTGGGGCATGCTGGCGGTCATCTGGTCGCTGGCAGTGATCGGGGTCGTCGTCAAGGTGTTTTACATCCGCGCGCCGCGCTGGCTCAACGCGGGCATCTACATCCTCATGGGCTGGTTGTCGGTCGGCGCGGCGGGGCAAATGCTTGAGGCGTTGCCCGCCTGGGTATTCGGCTGGCTGATCGCCGGCGGCGTGATCTACACCCTCGGCGCGGTGGTATACATCACCAAGATCTTCAATTTCAAACCGGGCGTGTTCGGCTTCCACGAAATGTGGCACATCTTCGTCCTGCTCGCCGCGATGGCTCACTATGTGGCTGTGATGGGAGTGGCGGTATAAATCACGATTGTTTGTTGTACAATTCGGCTGTGGTAGTTGTAAGATTGAAGGCAATTTCACTGGAATGGGAGAATCGAAATGCTTGAAAACCTTGACCGCAGAAAAATCCTTGCCATAAGCATATTTCTCGCTGTTGGAGGAATCGCCCTCGACGCCATCGCCGCCAATCTGGATCCAGACACCACGACGAGTTTTCTTCTCGAATCTGTCGGCGTGGGTTTGATCGCCTCCGGCTTCGTCAATTTTTTCGACAAATTACTGGTGGAAACTCCCAAAGAGCCGGAAATCGGCATCATTGCCATGGAACGGGCGAGGACCAATCCCAGCATCCATCAGTTGAAGTACGAGCACGAGAAAGTGGACATTTTAGGGGTCAGTATTGCGGCGGTACTCCGCGAATTTACCGAAGACCCGCAGAACGAAATGGTGGATCGCGTCATACGCCACAATACCCGCCTGCGATTGATCTGCGTACACCCGGAATCACCCTTTCTTCGCCAACGAGCGCGTGAAGACCGGGTCTCCTGGGACGATCTCCATGC
The DNA here is from genome assembly GCA_964409185.1 of uncultured Anaerolinea sp. Classification (GTDB taxonomy): domain Bacteria; phylum Chloroflexota; class Anaerolineae; order Anaerolineales; family Villigracilaceae; genus Defluviilinea. The sequence goes on from CAYPCK010000375.1 coordinate 970, forward strand.
CCGGCAAATTGCGAGCGTCGAGCGGGTTGTCAAGTTTTACAAAATGCTCTATTCAAGTTATCAACGGGAACATGAGGCTGGCACCATCAAGCACGGCAATGTCGGCAGTGTCGAGGTAAGGTTGATCAACGATTGTCCGTATATTTCCCTGTATCGGGTGGATGATGCGATTTATTGGGGGATGTACACGACAAGCAAAAGCGGCCATGAATCTCCGCTGTTCCTCTCGAATAAACAGGATAAGGACGGCATGTTTGAGTTGCTGAAAGATCATCTGTATGCTTTATTATCGAATGAAGGCGCCGATGAATTGACCTTGATCAGCATGCCGATGAAGGATCACCCCCCGAAACTCAATGTCCTGCTGGCTGAGCAAATTCTGGGCAAAGAACGGGTGGTCGAGCTTTTGAAATAAGATAACTTCGTCACTTCAAGATCTGAAACAAATTGCTGTAGTTATCCGTCCATAACTGGATTTCGGTAAAGTAACCGGAGAGATCGATGGCGCGATCTTGAATAGCTGAGATCTCCAGAAGCCCCGGTTCGCGGGTAAGCAATACCCAATGGGAGACATATCCCCCATGCGCGTCGCCCGCGTATTCCACACGCGCCATGCTCAACCCAAATTCCCGCGCCAAATTCCAAAAAACAGGCTGTAAATCGAGGTGCAGGTTGGTAATGTGCGCGGCGAGGATTCCATCGGGGGCGAGATGGGCGAGATACAAAACCATCGCTTCTTTTGTGACGAGATGAACGGGGATTGAGTCGCTACTGAATGTATCCAAAATGAGCACATCAAAATTGCCTGCCTGTCCGTTCGCAAGTTCGCCTTCGAGCGATACTCTCGCGTCGCCCAGGACGATCTCGATATCCGCCTGGCTTTCAGAAAGGAATGAGAAATAATCTTTCTCACCTTCGGCAAGTTCGATCACTACGGGATTGATCTCGTACAGCCGATACTCGTCACCGGGTTGACCGTACGCGGCAAGCGTGCCCGCCCCCAGCCCAAGGACGCCCACCCGCATCCCTTCGCCGTATTTCGGGTGGTTCAGGAGCGCCAGCCCCGCCCCGCTTTTCGGGACGAAGTACGCCGTCGGGGAGTTGCGCAAGTCGGGGTTGATGAATTGCAAACCATGGACCGTGATTCCATGCGCCATCACCAGCGCGGGTTCATTTGAACCTTCCACAAGGACTTCCCGAACGCGAATCACACCGTAAAAATTCCGTTTTGAAAATAGCGCGCCGGAAAAGAGGGTGCTCACTGCCGCAAGACTGAGCGTGACCAGAAGGAAAACGGTGAATACAAAGCGAGCGCGCGATGCGGAAGTATTCCCTTGTCGGGCGACCGTCAACACAATCGCGATCGTCATTCCAAGCGCCACGAACAATTCCCAATACCCGTTGAATATCAGGGGAGCAACCAGGCTGACAAAAACCCCTCCCAGCGCCCCGCCAAGCGAGATGGTCAGGTAAAACGATGTCAATTGCGCGGCGGGCGGGCGAAGCAGGTACAACTCGCCGTGACAGAGCATACAGGCGGAAAACAACAACACGCCATACGCAACGATCTGCCACACCGCATGGACCGCGGTGGCATTCACCATGACTAGTACGGCTCCGATCAGGGAAGCACCAAAGAGAATGATATACGTCCTGCGGTGATAACCGCGTTCACCTGAAAACGTCAGGATGAATGTGATGAGGTAGATCGTCATCGGCAGAATCCACAGGAAGGGAATGACCGCCACCTCTTGTGAGATCTGGTTGGTGACCGAAAGTAAGAACAGCGACGCGGTCGCGCTCAACGCCAGCCACAGGAGGGTCAACGGTCGGGAAGGCGTAACCGCTTCAGGGTTGGGAGCCGCCATACTCTGCGTATGATCCGTTTTGAGGGTCCAGACTCCGAGTCGGAATGCGAGCGCGCCGAAGAGGGCGAATCCGACAGCCCATACCCATCCCTGCGTGTGAAGGGCAATTGCGGGTTCGATCCAGACCGGGTAGGTGATCAACCCTAGCAACGACCCAACGTTCGACAACGCATACAACCGGGTGTAAGGCACGCCGAGATACAGGCGGCTGAACCATGCCTGCATCAACGGTCCATTTGCCGCAAGGACAAAATAAGGCAGACCGACCGAGACAACCAGCAATTTGAAAATTTCGAGGATGGGCTGATCGTCGCCGGTGGGTTTCCAACTGGCAGACGGGGTGATGGGTGAAACCCAGGCGGTTG
>CAYPCK010000376.1:0-3201 GCA_964409185.1 uncultured Anaerolinea sp.
CCTCCCACCACTTTTGCATAATCAGCGGCAGAATTAAATACAAGTGGCTGGCGCGTCTTCATTTCGGTTTCGTAAATTCCGCCCGGGTTTGGGGGGCGTGATGAAATTGCTATTCTCTGTCCATGCTCATAATAGTAAATATAGTTCACGAGATTCGCGTTCTCGTCATACCATGTGATTCCCAAATCAGGAGTATTGAACACCTCCCGCAATTTATCGCCGACCAGATCCACAATGGCTTGGAAATCCAACTCGGCGGCGAGCCCCTGCTGAATGGAGTTGATGATCTGCAACTCGGCGACGCGCTCCTGCTCGGCTTTGAAGGATTGCGCGTTTTGCAATGCCACGCTCATGCTGTTGGCGAGCGTCGAAAGCAATTGGACGGTGGGTTCGGGGAAGGCGTTCTCACGCCTCATGTTTTGCAGTGAAAGGATTCCGCGGATTTCGCCTTCCATGATCAGCGGCACAAATGCCAGCGATTTCGGCTGTTCCCCTTCAATGACAGGGTTGCCATATTTCTTTGAAACCCCCGCTTCGTTTTCATTGATGATCAACATCTGGCGCGTCTTGACAACGTGTTTTCTGAAGCCCCACAACGCGCGCGGTTCATGCGTGTGACGTTCGCCCTTCTCCATGCAATAGGGGATGTGAATCAGGTTTTTTTCTTTTTCATATAAGTTAACTTGAATGACATCCATGTCGCTGAATATCTCGCCCAGTTTTGCCCCAACCAGATCAATGATAGATGACATGTCCAACCTGGACGCCAACCCATCCTGCACGCTGTTGATAATGGCGAGTTCGGCAGCGCGCTGGCGTTCGGCTTCAAGGGCGCGGACACGTGTCAATGCGGTGGAGATGTGCTGGGCGACGAAGTTCAGAATACCCACATCCTCCAGGGTATATTTGAATTCTTCCTTGTAGCTTTGCACCAACAGCACACCCATGGTCTTTTGATTGTGCTTCAGCGGAACGGCGATTCCATCCGACCGGGTCCCAACCTGTTCCGCCTCGCCCTGTTTCCCCGCACGCATCGTGCTTCCATCCGCGTCTGCCAGTGTTTTCCCATGCCGGAGAACCCACCCCGTGGCGCCGTGAAAATTCTTGAGCGATTCGGGCGCGGGATGTTCTTTATCCACCGTATCTACATAATAATCCCAATGAATCAAATCCGATTGTTCATCGTACAGCGCGATGAAAAAATTCTCGGCATACATCAACCTCCCCACGATCTTGTGCAGTTTCTTGTAGAACGCCCCCATTTCCTTCACGGCGCTCGCCGCGTCCGCGATCTCATACAACGCCTTTTGGATCTTCAACTGGCGTTTGGGGTCGGCGGGTTGCCTCGTTGCCGCTGGTTTGGGCGATGGCTGACGCGTATTTTTCTTCTTGATCGGTATCGGCTTCTTTGCCATTTAGAGTCTCCTCAACCCGTTGGCGCGATCTCCATTGGATGATACGCCCCGCCAAAACGTAAGTCAATGGACAAATTTTGCTACCCTGCCAGCGCCGCGATATTCAAGATCGGCGTACTCGGCACAAGATCGCACCCGGGCCAGACCGCGTCCACGCCCGCTTCCTTCGCCGTTTGAATTGCTTCGACCACCTGAGCCTCGTCTCCCCTCCAAAGCGTCGCCACCGGGTCAAGGTTTCCAAACAGCATCGTATCCGTCAACGCGGCGCGCGCCTCGTGGAGGTTCACCGTTTGATCCACTGAGATCGCCTCCGCGCCGGTTCGGTTCAACAACGCCAGCGACTTGCTCACATTCCCACACACCGACAGCACGCGCGGCTTCGGCAATTTGGCAATCAAATCTTTCTCCGCCGGGAAAACAAACTGCTCATATCGCGCCGGACCGATGAACCCCGGCGACCCGCCCATATCGTGGATGGTAATGAAGTCCGCGCCGGCTTCCCGATAGGCATTGCCAATATTCGCAAGAAATTTTACAAGACGTAGAAGCGCCGCGTGAACGGTTTCGGGTTCCGACTTCATTTCACCGAACAGGTTCTGCGCTTTGCAGATATAAATGAGCAACGTGTACGGACCGGGGATCAACCCAGAAATCACCGCCCGATCCCCGATTTCTTTCTTTACCAACCGGATTGCATCGCAAATCCACTCGATTCTTCCCCGCTTCCAATCTCTACTCTCCAATTCTCCAATCTCTTTTGTACTCTGAAAGAGCACCTTTTTCACCTGCGGGAATTGCGCTTCGCCCTCGTAAAACGTCAACCCCGCGCCCAACGCCTCCGCGGGCGAACACAGATCCAACGGCAAGGTGACCGAGGGCATCCCTGTCAATCTGAACGTGCTCGCCGCGGCGCGCGCCATCTTCTGCGGGTCATGATGCGCTTCATGCAATGCCAGCCCTTCATGCGCCAGTCCCTCCTCGGTGACGTGAATCAACCCGCTGAACGCGAGCGGAAACGCGAGCGGCGCAGCAGGCTTCTCGCCGTTCAACAACGAAAGAATCTCAACGCGGGAACTCATGACGGTGTACTTCCAAACAAACGAAACCGAATCTCTTTCCCGATCGGGTAGAGCGGCAACAGGTCGGCGCGATAACCTTTGCCCGCGTACTCCTGCATCAACTCGCGGGCGCGACGCAACACGGCGCGGTCCCAACTCAACGGCAAGGACAACATCTCCTCGATGGCGTGATGTTTCTTCACATCCACCATCGCGTGATATAACCGAAATTGCAACTGCCACGCTTCGAGTTCGCCGTACACCGAAAGCGCGACGATGATTCCCTGCTGCAAATGCTTCACCTCGTGGATCATCAACGTGGTCAGGCGCGGGTCGGCGGGATTCGTCGCCAGCGAGTAATACTCCGTGTTGAGGTGTATCGTTCGCAGAACCGTCCAGAACGCGCCGACATTTTTACGCACCTTTCGGAAACCGATATGGGTTTTATTCTCGCGCAAAAAAATCGCCGCGCTTCGCCCCTCCTCGCCCATGCCATCGAGAGCAAGCAAAAGCGATTTCCTCCATTCGGCGGGCGTAAGGTTTGATAGCACTTGAGAGTCTCTCCGATTACAATTAGTGCGAGTATAAAACATTCGAGGCATTCATGCGACCTGTAGCCATCATCGGAATCGGACAAACAAACATCGGCGAGCATTGGGATAAATCCCTGCGCGAAATCGGCGGAGAAGCCGCCTTCGCCGCCATGCAAGAGTCTGGCATGGACAAAG
>CAYPCK010000377.1:0-3174 GCA_964409185.1 uncultured Anaerolinea sp.
GAGGTCCTGCAAGGCGGCAATCACGCCAGGATCGAACAATGGCGGCGCGAACAAGCGCTCATCCGAACTTTGCGAAAAAGACCGGATATGCTGGACAAAGCCAATCTTGGCGAGAACGATTTAAAATTTTTGAAAAGCATGGAGAGAGAATAGATCGTATTACGTGTTACGTTCTACGTAAGATGCAATATTTTTCAATGGAGCAACTATGTCCTCAAGACTCAACTACGGCAAGACCTTTCTGCTTGGTTTTGGTTTTTTCGGCGTCAGCGTCATCTGGGGGGTATACAATGCGTTCGTTCCCATTTTTCTTTCTGAGAAATTCAACATTGCCCCTGCGCTCATTGGCTTTTTCATGACGCTGGATAATATCGCGGCATTGCTCATCCAACCGCCCGTCGGCGCCTGGTCGGACCGCTTGCGTTCGCCATTGGGACGCCGCATCCCGTTCATCGTCATCGGCGCGCCGATCACAGCGCTGGCATTTGGGTTGATTCCGCTGGCATCGATCATTCCGCTGTTCGTCGTCTGCACCGTCACCACCCTGTTAAGCGCGGCGCTGTGGCGCACTCCCGTCGTGGCATTGATGCCCGACATCACCCCCTCCGCGTTTCGGTCGCAGGCGAACGGCATCATCAATTTCATGGGCGGCATCGGCACGATCATCGCGCTGCAAACCGGCGGCGCGTTGTATAAATTAAGTCCAAATTTCCCATTTTGGCTTGGTTCCGGACTTGTGCTGGTTGCCGCGCTGATCGTTTACCTGTTCATCGAAGAACCTTCAGAATACGAACAGACCGAAGAACAACCCGGGTTGTTCAACAGCCTGCGCGATGTGTTCAACGACCCGGACAAAAGTGGTGTTCGCATACTGTTTGCCATTTTCTTCTGGTTCATCGGCTACTCGGCAATCGAGACCTTCTTCACTCTATATGCCGCGAACCGATTCGGCTTGAACCCCGGCGACGGCGCGACACTGTTATCGGTGCTCCCGTTGTTTTTCGTTTTGTTTGCCATCCCCTCCGGCGTGCTGGGTCGGCGCATCGGGCGGCGGACGACGATCACCATCGGCTTGATCACGCTGATCGTAATGCTGGTGTTGCTGTCGGTTACGCCGGTCAGCGCGTTGTTGACGGGCATCGCTCCCCTGCCGCTGGTGGGGATCCCGCTGGAGGAAGGCGGCGCGCGCATGTTGACCCTCGCCGGCGTTCTGCTCATCATCGGGGGTATCGGCTGGGCGTTCGTCAATATCAACTCCCTGCCCATGGTGGTGGACCTGACCGATTCGGCGCGCATCGGAACATTTACCGGCTTGTACTATCTCTTTTCCACGCTTTCGGCGATTGTGGGTCCGAACGTCAACGGGTTGGCGATCCAGTTCACGGGTAACAACTACAACATCATCACCATCCTTGCGCCGGTTTTCATGGCGGCGGCGCTGTGGCTGATGCTGGGCGTCCGCAAAGGGGAGGCGCTGCCCGAAGGTTTGAACCCGCCGCACTCGTAGGAGGAGGCGTTTCCCCGTCCCAAAAGTGCGCTTGTCGAATGTTCCGAGTGATTGTATACTTGCCGATGAAAAGGGTTTGCGTAAACCCTGTAAATCAATACCCCGAAAGAGGAGAAGAAACATGAAGAAGTTGAATTTGATGATTGGTTTGATGATCATCGCTTCATTGGCCCTCGCCGCTTGTGGACCCGCAGAAACTGCGGCTCCCACTGATGCGATGACTGAGGCGCCCACTGAGGCGATGACGGAAGCTCCGACGGAAGCGCCGACCGAGCCGCCTGCCGCCGAGCCGACCGCCGCGGACTGCCCGAAGGAAGAAGTGTTCTGCGTGGGTCTCGTCACCGACGTGGGCAAGGTTGACGACAAGTCCTTCAACCAGTCTGCCTGGGAAGGCGCGTTGCAGTCGCAGACCGATGGCGTGGCTGATATCGTTCAGTTCATCGAAACCACGGATGCCAAAGATTACGCCAAGAACATCGGCACCTTCGGCGACGCCGGCTTCGATGTGATCGTGACCGTCGGTTTCGCGCTCGGTGAAGCGACTGTTGCCGCCGCCGCGACCTACCCCGATGTTTGGTTCATCGGCGTGGATCAGTTCCAGGCTTGGCAGTTCGATGATGACGCCAGCAACGATGTTGCCAACGTGACCGGTTTGGGCTTCCCCGAAGATCAGGCTGGTTTCCTCGTCGGCGCGCTTGCCGCTTCGATGAGCCAGAGCCACAAGATCGGCGCCGTGTGCGGTACCGATGTGGTTCCGCCCGTCTGGCGCTTCGGCGAAGGCTACAAAGCCGGCGCCGCGTATGCCGACGGTATGAATGGAACAACCACCGAAGTGTTCGTTGTGTATCACAGCGATGTCGGTTTCGATAAGACCTTCACCGACCCCGAGTGGGGCGCGCAGACCGCCCAGTCCATGATGGATCAGGGCGCGGATGCGATCTTCGGTTGCGGTGGTAACACCGGTAACGGCGCGATCATTGCCGCCGCTCAGGCTGGCGCGTACGCCATCGGCGTGGATGCTGACCAGTACCTGACCTTGCCGGAAGCTGCCCCGCGCATGCTCTCCAGCGCGATGAAGTTGATCACTCCGGGGGTGGCTGAACTCGTTGCCGCCGCCAAGGATGGTTCGATTGCTCCCGGTAACTTCACCGGCGATGCCGGTTATGCTCCGTATCACGACCTCGAGAGCGAAGTTCCGGATGCCGTCAAGACCATGATGGAAGAACTGAACGCCGCGCTGCTCGATGGTTCGGTCGTGACCAACGTTCCGCCCGTCAAGCCGTAAGTTCTTGCAAGTTGATCGATCACTGGGAAGAGGCAAATGCCTCTTCCCAGTTTTTTTACCGGGCAAGATGCGCCTCACATTGTTCAAAACCGGGGGATTGTTGATATAATCCCCATCACACACTTCACATCCCCGGGAGATCCTATGCAGTCGGAGACACGATCGGGTTCGTCCATTCAAAGAGTGTTACGGTCCGTTCTTGATGCCATATTGATTCCATTCCTGGCGATTTTGACGGCAATTTTCATCGGGGCTTTGTTGATCTTATGGGTCAAGGGTGATCCGATTTTGGCATATAAAGGGTTAATCGAGGGATCGTTCGGCTCGCCCGAACTGCGCGAGGAGGTGTTTGCAGATTGCGCCAACGGCGACGCGCATGGCG
>CAYPCK010000378.1:0-3166 GCA_964409185.1 uncultured Anaerolinea sp.
TCACAGGTCCGCTGGGTCCGCACAACGCGGACAATATCAAATACTTCGACATGCTCAAGAGCCTGCGCAAACAATTAAAGCTGGAAGGCTCGGCACATTTTCTTACAGAACTGCACGAGGGCTTTCTACCCGATGAAGTTATCGCGGATTTCTATCGCGTAGCTGATGCGCTGTTCTTCCCCAGCCGCGAGGAGGGGTTTGGCATTCCGTTACTCGAAGCCGCGTTCAGCCATCTACCGGCTTTCTGCGCGGACATTTCCCCGTTGAAAAAACTCGGCAAGGAAGATGTTGTTTTCTTTTCACCCGATGATGAACCTGAAAAGATTGCATCCATGATCTCAACATATTTTCGTAACTCACCGCCTGCGCGGCTTGCCATGCGCGCGCGTGCTTCCTTCCGTTGGGAGGCGATCTATCGTCAATACATCGCGCCGCTCTTGAAAGGATAACCTCATGCAAAAGCAATCCGGGTTTATGCCCATCCGCACCATCCTTGTCCCGTTGGTTCATGAGGGTCCAGGCATCCACGCGCTCGATTCAGCGCGGCACTTCGATGCTCAGATCATCCTTGTGGGTGTAGTGGTGGTGCCGCCGGATCAATCGTTGAGCGTGGGGGCGGCTTCGGCGCGCGCTTTGCGCCGTTTGCTGAGGATCTTTGGCAGAGACCCGCGCGTGACCTCCAAATCTCAGGTGATCGTAGATTACGAGCCGTGGAACCGGCTCTCGAAACTGGTGCAGGATGAAAAGCCGGATCTTCTCTTCCTTGAGTTTGATTCTCATCTCAAGGCGCTCCGCGTCTCTGCGAACGACGTGCTCGTCCGCCCGCCGTGTGATGTGGCGTTGGTGCGGGGAAAAATTTCCAGCAAGCCAAAACAGATTTTGGTCCCAGTGCGAGGCGGTCCGCATGCCGAATTGGCGTTTCGCGTCGGGTTGGGACTCGAATCCAAGGGTGTGACAACTCTTCACATCCGCAGGCCGGAGGATTCGAAAGCGAATTTCGACGCGCCGTTCAAAGGGTTGGAGCGGGTGCTGCGGCAAATGCCCGAGGTGCAGAAGCAATTCGAAGTCACGGATGATCCGGCGCAGGTCATCCTGGATCATGCCAAGCAAAAGGATGTGATCATTTTGGGAACGACCTCACAGCCGGTTACAAGTTCCGCATCGCTTGGACCGGTGGCGGACCGCATCCTGCACGAGGCGAACTGCACGGTGATCGCGGTCAAGAGCGGCAGACCCTTTCCGTATGAGGTCTATGATGAGATCGCAGGCGTGGACGCGATCACGATTCTCGTGGATAAATGGTTCGGCGAAAACACCTTCCATGCGGATGAGTTCAATCGCCTGCGGGACGAGGTGGAGTTGAAACAGAGTCAGGGGCTCACCATCAGCCTTGCCCTGCCTGCATTGAACGAGGAAGAGACGGTAGGTAATGTGATACGCATGATGAAAAAAGAGTTGATGCAAAAGACGCCGCTGTTGGATGAGATCGTGTTGATCGATTCCAATTCGACTGACCGTACGCGCGAGATCGCCGAGAAGGAGGGCGTGCCTGTTTATATTCATCAGCAATTGCTGGAACGTTTGGGCGCGCGGCAGGGCAAGGGCGATGCGTTGTGGAAGAGTCTGCTGGTGACGAAGGGCGATATCATCGTGTGGATCGACACGGACATCGTGAACATCCATCCGCGTTTTGTATATGGCATCATCGGTCCGCTGTTGCGAAACCCGCAGATCCAATTCGTGAAAGGTTATTACCGTCGTCCGTTGAAGGTGGGAACAAAGATGCAGGTGGGTGGCGGCGGGCGCGTCACCGAGTTGACGGCGCGTCCATTGTTGAATCTGTTTTACCCTGAACTCTCCGGCGTGGTGCAACCTCTTTCCGGGGAATATGCGGGTCGTCGTGAGGCGCTCGAACAAGCAACGTTCTATTCCGGTTACGGTGTCGAGACGGGCTTGTTGATCGATGTGTATGAGCGTTACGGCTTGGGCGCGATCGCACAAGTGGATTTGCTGGAACGCATCCATCACAACCAGCATCTGGAGGCGTTGAGCAAAATGTCGTTTGCCATCATCCAGACTGTGATGCACAAACTAGAAAAACGCTTCGGGCGCCCCGTGCTGGAGGATGTGAACCGCTCGATGAAGTTGATCCGCCATGACAGCCGCGGGTATTATTTGGATGTCGAGGAAATCGCCGAGCGCGCCCGCCCGCCGATGATCGAAGTGCCAGAATATCTATACGCTAGACAAAACATAGGAGAAACACCATGAGACTGACAAAACTATTCAAGGAATTCTTTCAGAGCGAGCAATCTTCAGGGGTGATTCTGATTCTATGCACGATTTTATCCATTGCCATCGCCAATTCTGCCGTCGGCGCCAGCTATCTTGAATTCTGGCATCGAAAAATTGGGATTGAGATTGGCGGTTTTATCCTAAAACAGAGTGTTGAGCATTGGATCAATGACGGCTTGATGGCGATCTTCTTTCTCCTGATCGGTTTGGAGATCGAACGGGAATTATATGCGGGCGAACTCTCCAGCCTGAAGAACGCGTCCCTGCCGATGCTTGCGGCGGTCGGCGGGATGGCGTTCCCCGCGCTCTTTCACTTTCTTTTCAATCGCGGCACTGAATTTCAAAATGGAATTGGAATTCCCATGGCGACGGATATTGCCTTCGCGCTCGGTGTGCTGGCATTGCTGGGCAGTCGGATCCCGGCCTCGCTGAAAATCTTCCTCGCCGCGCTGGCGATCGTGGACGATCTCGGCGCGATTGCCGTTATTGCCGTGTTTTACACGGACGATCTTTCGATTCTGAACCTTATTCTGGCGCTGAGTATTTTTGGTGGGTTGTTGGTTTTAAATCGTCTCAAAGTGCATAACCTGTGGGTTTATCTGATACCCGGGTTGTTCATGTGGTATTTCATGTTGCAGTCGGGAGTCCATGCCACGGTGGCGGGAGTCTTGCTTGCCTTTGCATTGCCCTTCGGAGATGGCGGTGAAAATTCGCCGTCATACAAACTCCAGCATTTCTTGCATAAACCCGTTGCCTTCCTCATTATCCCGTTGTTTGCGCTGGCGAATACCGGCATTGTGCTCGGCGAGAGTTGGATGCAGGGATTGACCTCTTCCAATAGCCTCGGAATCTTCGCCGGGTTGTTCATTGG
>CAYPCK010000379.1:0-3159 GCA_964409185.1 uncultured Anaerolinea sp.
GAGCCAATTCATCGAGTCGAGAGTCCGATCCTTTTTGGTAAACCACTCGGCAAGAGTCAGCAAGACTGCCGCCGTGAAGAGGCGAATGGAGGCTTCGAGCATCGGCTGTTTGAACAGGGCTTCAACAGCATCTTTTAGCAAATAACCTGCCAGAAGGGCGGGAATGGTGGCGACGATGATATACCAGCCAAGTTTTGCGTCTGCTGAAAGACTTCCGAAAGCTCTAGGACTTCGGAAGTCTAGGGTCGCTTTGACGATGGCGAGCAGGTCTTTCCAATAGAAAGCAAAGAGCGAAACGAGCGTTCCAAGCTGGACAATTACAAGAAACGAGAACATTGCGTCTTCGGCGGGGATGCTGAGAATCTCTTGACCGATCAAAAGATGGGCTGTACTTGAGACAGGAATAAATTCCGTTAATCCTTGAACAATCCCTAGAATGAACGCTTCAGCGAGAGTCATGGTGTTCCTTGCATTGTTTGTTTGCGTTTTGCGTTGTTATCCCATTGACTCAGCAACTCAGGCACCCGCGACTCAAACGAACCATCTGCGATATAAACTCGGATCTGTTCCATCAGCCGAATCAAAGCACGCAGATTATGAATGGATAAAAGTGTGCCCGCCAATAATTCCTTCGCTACAATCAAGTGACGAATGTAAGCCCGCGTAAATGTTTTGCAAGCGTAACAGTCACATGTCTCATCAATGGGACGTTCATCTCGCGCAAAGGACGCGTTCATGAGGTTGAGGCGTCCTTCGGGCGCAAAAGCGGAGTGGTGACGGGCTAAGCGGGTTGGCAAAACACAGTCGAAGATGTCAATGCCGCGCGCGACGCCGTCTATCAGATCTTCCGGGGTGCCGACTCCCATCAGGTAGCGCGGTTTGTTTTCGGGCAGGAGCGGAACAATTACTTCGAGCGTGTCGTGCATCTCTTGTTTGGTCTCGCCAACCGAGAGTCCGCCGATGGCGATGCCGGGGGTGCCGAGCGAAGCAATGAAGTTGGCAGACTCGGCCCGAAGGTCCGCTTGAACGCCGCCTTGGACGATTCCGAACAAAGCCTGGTCGGATCGAGTCTGCGCGTTGACGGAACGTTCTGCCCACCGGTGAGTCCGTTGCATGGCGAGTTTGCTGTAGGCTTTGTCGTTGGGGTCGGAACATTCGTCGAAGGCCATGATGATGTCCGCGCCGAGGTTCTCTTGAATGGCGATGGACTTTTCAGGCGTGAAGCGATGCGTCGAGCCGTCAATGTGACTCTTGAAGGTCACGCCGTCGTCGTCAATCTTGCGGGTCTGCGAAAGCGAGAAAACCTGGAAGCCGCCCGAGTCGGTGAGCATCGGACGATGCCATCCCATGAACTTGTGCAAGCCGCCCATGTCGCGCACGAGTTCGTCGCCGGGACGCAGGTAAAGATGATAGGTGTTGCTCAAGATAAGCGACGCGTTGATGTCCTTGAGATGTTCGGGCGTGAGGGTTTTGACGGTGGCTTGCGTGCCGACCGGCGCGAAGACCGGTGTGAGGAGGTCGCCATGCGGGGTGGAAAAAATCCCCGTGCGGGCGCGGTTGGTTTTGGAGGCGATGGTGAAGTCGAACATTGGGCTGATTATAACGGGAGAGCCAACTACGATGAGTGATAAAATACCCGACATGGCAATTCCAACTCAATTGAAAATGGGTTTTGAAAAGATCGAGGTTGCTCAGGATGAAAAGAAACCTGAGATGACCAATGGTCGCGCCAACAAACTGGACCCGCACGACCGGGCGTTCCACGATTGGTATCGGTTTGTGCTTTCGTTTCCGCCGCATTTAGTGCGTGATTACATTCAAAAGTTTGGTTTGACGCAAAAAAGTGTCGTTCTTGACCCATTTTGCGGAACGGGTACAACATTGGTCGAAGCCAAGCAGGCAGGCATGAAAGCCATAGGGCTGGAAGGTAATCTTTTTCCTCACTTCGCATCATCCGTCAAAACGGATTGGAAGTTGGATGCAAATGAATTGCTGGTAAAGTCCAGGCGGGTTGCCGAACAAACGCTGACACAATTAAAATCCGAGGGAGTCGAGGATGATGTTGTTTCTGGCAATGCGAATCATGTGAATCTCAAATCCCTGCCGCCGGAAGCCGAAAAGTTAATTTTGGCGAATTCGATCAGCCCACTCCCTTTGCATAAAACATTGGTGTTGTTCGAGCGCCTGAGGCAATTTGAAGGGGAGCCGTTTTATCGTCATGCCCTGCTTGCGCTCGGAAATGCCCTGGTCTTCAGGATCAGCAACCTGCATTTTGGACCGGAAGTCGGGGTCAGGAAACCCAAAATCGATGCGCCTGTCATCACAAACTGGCTGTTTGAGGTTGAGAAAATAGCCGAGGATTTATATAACGTTGAGGGTAAATCATTTCCCGAATCAAAAGTTCATTTGACGGACGCGCGGGATCTAACTGTCGTAGAGCCGAGTTCTGTAGATGCAGTCATTACTTCGCCTCCTTACCCCAACGAAAAGGACTATACACGGACTACGCGGCTCGAGTCGGTTCTACTGGGATTCATCAACAACAAGGACGAATTGAGACAATTGAAAAAACGTCTCGTTCGTTCCAACACACGCGGTATTTACAAGGAAGACGATGACGACAAATGGGTCTCTGGTTTTCCAGAAATTCAACGGATCGCCGACGACATCGAAAAGAGGCGCGTTGAACTTGGAAAGGACTCTGGGTTTGAAAGGCTGTATCCCAGAGCCACAAAACTGTACTTCGGCGGCATGGCAAGGCATCTGGCTGACCTACGCAAGATTTTGCGACCCGGCGCTCAACTCGCTTACGTGGTCGGCGATCAGGCATCCTATTTACGCGTGATGATACGAACGGGTCAGATTTTAGGGGATATTGCCCAGAAGCTAGGTTACGAACTCACCGGGATCGATCTTTTCCGTACTCGATTGGCAACCGCCACCAAAGAACAACTACGCGAGGAAGTCGTTAAGCTGAAATGGAAAGGGTAATCATGGAAACTAAAGAGCCAAACCGCTACACAAAAATTCTAGAGGCGATTTTTACCAAACACTACAAAAGCGGGATCACCGAGATTGAATTCGAGCGAACGGAAATCAGCCAGGCGGCAAATGAACTCGGCATTGCCCTGCCGAAGAACCTGGGTGACGTTCTTTATT
>CAYPCK010000380.1:0-3151 GCA_964409185.1 uncultured Anaerolinea sp.
CGCGCCGAGTTCGCCGAAGTATTGAACGAGGTTGTAGGTGAAGGAGTCGTAGTTGTCGATGAGGATTAACATAGTTGAATTCCTTAGCAAGTTGACCGCTGACCGCGGACGGCAGACAAAGTAATCAGTAAGCAGTTATCAGTGGTCGGCGGTCAGTCGTCTCCGGTCGTTATTCTACATAAACGAAAATATCCAATTAATCTGCAAACAGATCGAGCGAGTAGGACAAGCCTGTTTTCTCGCGGACGAGTTCCATGGTCTGTTTAGCTTCGGCTTGCATGCGGCGGATGCCATTGGCGTGGTCGTCGCGGGGAATCATGGGATGGGCGAGGAAGTAGGCGCGTTTTTCGCGGATGGGTTCGAGGAAGTTGTTGATGGCGCGGGCAAGTTTTTCCTTGACTTCCACATCGCCGACTTTGCCCTGGCGGTAGCGTTCCTTGAGGTCGTCCACTTCGGCATAGGAGGGATTGAACGCGTCGTGGTAGATGAAGACGGGATTGCCTTCGACCGTCCCAGGGTCGGTGGCGCGGAGTCGCTTCGGGTCGGTGTACATGTTCATCACCTTTTGCTTGACCGTCTCCGCGTCGTCGGAGAGATAGATGGCGTTGTTGAGTGACTTGGACATTTTGTTTTGTCCGTCCGTGCCGACCAAAAGCGGAACGTCGCCGATGATGGGTTCGGGTTCGGGGAAGACGTCACCGTACAGGTTGTTGAAGCGACGCGCCATCTCGCGGGCGAGTTCGACATGCGATTGATTGTCA
Organism: uncultured Anaerolinea sp.; assembly: GCA_964409185.1. Taxonomy (GTDB): domain Bacteria; phylum Chloroflexota; class Anaerolineae; order Anaerolineales; family Villigracilaceae; genus Defluviilinea. The sequence goes on from CAYPCK010000380.1 coordinate 762, forward strand.
CGCCCAACAGGGACGGCTTGCGCGCGCGGCAACAAAATATCAACTGCCTGTAAAACAGGATAACCAAGCAGACCGAACGGCATGGAGTCCATGTTGGCGTCGCGCGCCATGTCTTTGAGTGTGGGCATACGCTCCAAACGCGGAACGGTGACGAGCATTTCAAAGAGCAGATTCAACTGGAATGTCTCAGGCACAGCCGATTGCACGAAAATCGTGCTGGCGTTCGGGTCAATGCCGACGGCGAGATAATCCAACACGGTCTCGCGGATGAAGGTCGGCACTTCTTTGATGTATTCGCGTTCGGGTTTGGTGGTCAGCGTGTGCAAGTCCGCGATGATGAAAAAGGAGTCGTATTGATGTTGCAAGCGCACGCGATTCGCCAGCGAGCCGACGTAATGTCCGAGGTGCAGTCGTCCTGTAGGGCGGTCGCCAGTGAGGAGGCGGGGTTTGGGGGTGTGGGTCATGGGTTGGTTTCCTTTCAATCTGTTGGTGGTTGATGGTTGGTAGTTGGCGGTGTTCCGCTGTCAACCGTCAACCATCAACCGTCAACTATTAGATTCAGCAACATCAATCGCCCGCAACATCGCAGATGCTTTATTCACCGTCTCTTGAAATTCGCTCGTCGGATTCGAATCCGCGACCACGCCTGCGCCTGCTTGCACGCTGACGGTGTTGCCGCGTCCGACCATGGTGCGGATGGCGAGGCAGGTGTCCATCGCGCCGTCGAAGCCGAAGTAGCCGACCATGCCCGCGTAGGCGCCGCGCGCGTCAGGTTCGAGGTCGGCGATGATCTCCATGGCGCGGACTTTCGGCGCACCGCTGACGGTTCCAGCAGGAAATGCCGCACGCACTAAATCGAAGGCGGTCAGTTCAGGTTTCAATTTCCCTTCCACATGCGAGACAATATGCATGACGTGCGAATATTTTTCGACCGTGAAGAAATCCGAAACGCGCACCGTGCCGTATTCACAGACGCGCCCCAGGTCATTGCGTCCGAGGTCAACCAACATCACATGCTCGGCGCGTTCCTTCGGGTCGGCGAGCAGTTCTTGCGCGAGAGCGTCGTCAGCGGCGTTGTCTTTGCCTCGGGGTCGCGTCCCAGCAATCGGGCGGAGCGAGGCGGTTCTTCCTTCCAAACGCACGAACATCTCAGGCGACGATCCGCACAGATACAGCGGCTCGCCGTCCACAGTTCCGAAATCAAAAAAGAACATGTACGGCGACGGGTTGAGTCGGCGGACGGCGCGATAGACATCGAACGGCTCGACGTTGGTCTCGCGCGTAAATCTTTGCGAAAGCACCACCTGAAATATATCGCCCGCCAAAATATTTTCTTTGGCAGAACGAACCATATCTTCGTATGTGCCTTGCGTGTGATTCGACTTGACCTTCGACGGCTTGACCTCGACCTGCGGCGCGGGCGGCAAGGGTTGTCCAATGCGCGCTTCAATCGCGTCCAGTTTTTGATTCGCGGCTTCAGCGTTTCCATCCAACACATTGGCGATGAGGAAGATGCTGCGACGCGCATGGTCGAAGGCGACGATGGTATCTGCCAACATGTAAATGCCGTCGGGGATAAAACCCCGCTTCATTTTCGCGCCGAGAGTTGGTTCAAAAAACCGAACCGACTCGAACCCGAGAAAGCCCACCAACCCACCCGTGAAGCGCGGCGCATTCGGCACGCGGACGGCGGGAAAGCGGCTCATTTCATTTTGCAAAAAGCGGGTCGGGTCGCCTTCAACCTGAATGACACGCGAGCCATTTTCGTCTTTGACCTCGATCTCATTATCGCGCAAAATATATTCCGCGCGCGGCTGGACTCCGATGAACGAATAGCGCGCAATGCGCTCGCCGCCTTCGACAGACTCCAGCAAAAACGACGCGCCGTCTCCGCGTAGTTTGAGGTACAGGCTGACAGGGGTTTCCAGGTCGGCGGATATTTCTCTTATTATCGTTTGTACATTCGTTGATTCAAGAAGCATTTGACACTCCGTTCGATAGTCGATATTCGATACTCGAAAACCGAATATCGATGTTCGAATATCGTTAAATTAAAATCCCCTCCTGTCCATTGGGACGAGAGGGGAATCTCGTGGTGCCACCCAAGTTAAACGCCTGCCTTTAACAAAACTTTCCCTGTGTGATGCACAAGGAAAGGAAGCCAGCGTCACTTTGTCAGGTACGTCGCTTAGAAGCGGTTATACCCTTGCTCTATAACGGGAGCGCCCGTATTGGGTTATTTGCATTGGATAGGGGCAAGCCCCATCCCTACGTTCACCCGCTCAACTCAGAGGTCCATTCGACTTCTGCGCTTTTGCCTCGCTTTCAGAACTTCCGCTCGGCTCTCTGGAAATCGCTTTGAAGTGTACTCGTCCTCGTCAGCGTTTTTG
>CAYPCK010000381.1:0-3150 GCA_964409185.1 uncultured Anaerolinea sp.
TTGTTCATTGCATATCCTCTCGGTGGTCGAGTAGTCCCGCGATGCTTGTCGCGGGACGTATCGAGACCACTGCGTTTCAAAAATAATCTTGTAACAAGATTTGCTTTACGGCGAGGTGGTCTCGATACGTGGCGCTACGGCGCCACTACTCGACCACCGAATATCACTTCATAAAATTCTTCGCCAGCGGGTCGGGGACGCGATTGGGAATCAAATGCGCGATGTGCTCGAACGGCTCGCTCATGTGCGGGAAACTCGTGGCGAGCATAAACTGGTTTTGAAACTCGGGATCGGTCGGCAATTCGAACCGCTCCACCCGCCTCGTCACGCCGTCAATCTCATTTCTTTTTTCAACGTTCAGCAATGCGATCCTCGCGCCGTCGCCCGCCGCGTTGCCGACCGCGTACACATTCTGCAATTCACAATCGGGGATCAAGCCGATCAGCATCGCCTTTTCTTTATCGATGTAACTGCCGAAGCCGCCCGCGAGAATGATTTTATCAGGGCTTTGCAAATTCATGCGCTTCAACAGCGTGCGCGCCGCCGTGAACAACGCCGCCTTCGCCAATTGGATCTGCCGCACATCCTGTTGCGTGATCGGGATGTCGCGCCCGATGGAGGTTTCCTCCGCCCAGGCGATGACGTACTCCCAACCGGACTCGCCCTCCCGCACACGCTTCGATTCAAAATTCTTTTTGAATTTGCCCCGTGAATCGACGATCCCCGCCCGAAACAACTCCGCCACCGAATCGATGATCGCAGAACCGCATATGCCTTTCACCAATCCTTTGAATTCCGCGTGATCGGTGTTCCAGCCTTCGACGCCGATGACTTTGTACTTCGGTTCGAGAGTGACTTCGTCGATGTGGACGCGTTCCATCGCGCCGGGCGCGGCGCGCATTCCATACTCCACGTGCGCGCCTTCGAGCGCGGGACCTGTCGGCGTGGAGGTGCAAACCAGTCGCTTGCGATTGCCGAGGACAAGTTCCGCGTTCGTGCCAACGTCAATCAACAACCAGTTTTCATCCTGCTTGTGCGGTTCTTCGGCAAGGATCACCGCGCTCGTATCCGCGCCGACAAAGGATGCAATCGTCGGCAACACGTGGATATTCCCCGCCGGGTTGATGTGCAGACCCAGTTCGCGCGCCTTGATATCCACCGACTTGTGAATGGTCGGCACGAACGGCGCAAGACCCAGATCCTTCGGGTGCAGGTTCAACAGGACGTGGTGCATGGTGGAATTTCCGACCAGCACCATTTCAAGAATATCATTTAAAGTGATGCCCACTGGTTGCGTAGTCCCGCGTTGCTCGTCGCGGGACGTATCGAAAGCAGCAGTTTCCATCAATTTTTCGTTTGCCGACTTCACTGCCTGCTTCAACAACTTGTTCAACGTGGAGATGATCGCTTTGTGCAATTTCTCCAAGCCGTCGGGCTGGTCAATCGCGTATTGAATGCGCGACATCACATCCTCGCCGTACACGATCTGCGGATTCATTTCCGATTCAGCGGCGAGCAGTTCGCCCGTGCGCAAATTGCACAGGTACAGCGCGACGGTCGTCGAGCCGATGTCCACCGCCGCGCCGAAACTGTCTTCGTGGTATCCGCCCTGGACGGCGATCACTTCCCTGTCGTTCCGCACCGAGACGGTGACGTTCCATTTCGCTTCACGCAACGTCTTCGAAAGCGAACGCAGGACGTGATAATCAATGTCGAAGTCATACCAGCGCGGGAGTTTTTCCTCGCCGCCGCGCACCAACCCCAGCGAGGTTTCGAGTCCCTTGGCGAGTCGTTCCCAGTCCGCGATCGGGCGCTCGAGCGTTGGAGGGCTCATCGTGACCAGATATTTCCGAATGGACGGTTTGATCTCGATCGCCCGGTCGCGCGCGCTCTTGCGGACGATCTGCTTGTTGCCGCGGCTTTCCTCTGGCACGTTGATCAGCACATCGCCCATGATTTTGGACTGGCACGACAACCGCACCTGCCCGATCTCCCAGCCTTTGTCTTTCAGCAATTTTGGTCTGCGTTCGAGATAGGCGCGTTCCTCCGTACCGACGGGAGAGAGATGTTCGCGTTGCGATTCGATGTTGTATTTTTCGAAGCGCCCCGCCTCCACCACCACCATGCATTTGCCGCAGGTGGCGTTCTCGGCGCAGATCGATTCGATCTCCACGCCCAACTCGCGCGCGGCAGTGCGGACAGACGCGCCTTCGTCCACTTGTCCGCGCCTGCCGGAGGGTTGGAGAATGATCGTGTGTTTTGTCATCGGTGAATCCCCCTCTCCCTTCGGGAGAGGGTTGGGGTGAGGGCGCTCATCGTCGAGGAATCTCGATTTTGGCGAACTCAGCCTCAAGTTGAGGAAGAAGCGCATCTGCCACTTCCTCGGGCGTGCCGTCGCGTTCGACCCAATCCCCGCGTTTGTATTGCGCGGCGTAGTCCGAGGTGGAGGTGAGTCCCTCCGCCATCGCGTACGCGTCGATCTTGTCTTGAATCTTTTGCGAGAGTTGTTTCTTGATCGTGCGCCCCTCGCCTTCGACGGTGATGGATTGGGGGATGTGCTTCCAGTACATGATGCGATATTTAGCCATGATCTCTTCCAGATTATATATAATTTACCGAAGGATGCGCATTGTACGGGAGGACAGCCTGCGGGTCAATAGCAAAATTTGGGTGAACGTATCAGTTAATTCGTCAACTCAACCACGAGCGTATCCATCGCCAACTCAAGCGTGGACTGCCCGGTCTTGACCCCCTCGTCGATGCGCAACAATTTTCGATAAATGCTTTCAAGCGATTCGATGCTAAAGCGGGATGCCTGCCCCGTCGTTTTTTCCGCCACGAACGGATGCACGCCCAGCGCGCGCGCCACGTCGTCCTTATCCCCCCGCCCATCGAGAATTTCACGCGCCTGAATCAACAAGCGGAATTGCCTCACCACCATTCCCCACAGCGCGAATGGGTCTTCGGTTTCCAACAAACGGTGCAACAGATGTTGCGCCGATTTGCCGTTGCCGTTCGATAACGCGTCCACAAAATCGAACACCGATTGCTGTGACGTGACAATGCACACCGCCTCCACATCCTGACTCGTGATCATCCGCGCCCAGTTGACGTACGACACCCGCGACAACGCCTTCCTCCCGACCGAGG
>CAYPCK010000382.1:0-3125 GCA_964409185.1 uncultured Anaerolinea sp.
AGCAGGTTACCACGATTCCGATTTTGCTTCGCCGGGGCGGGGATACAGACGCTTGTGCAGGCTGGCAAATTTCAATTTGTGATGATCCGAGTCCTCGTAGCGCACATCCTTGTCAATGACGCGGCGATCCTTTGAGGCGAACAACACCACATCCGATTCGATCGTGCGCGCGGGGTAGACGATCATCCCCGAACCGAGGCGGCAGTTGTGTCCCACCGCGCTCCCGATCACCGGGCGGTTCGAGTAGTTGAGTTTGCCTTTGCCGTCCAGCGCGCGGAGCGGGGCGGGGACCAGGTTGTAATCGGTAAAGGTGGAGCCCGCGCCGATGAACGTGTTGCGTCCGACCACGCACATCTGCAGGCAGGTGTTTTGCGCGATCATGCTGTTTTCCATCACGGTGGTCATGAACAACGCGGCGCGGAACGGCAGGAACGCCCCATCCCCCACCACCGAGAGCATCAACTGCACGTCCTGCGAGATGTTGACGTTGCTGCCGATGATGCAGTTTTCGATCACCGCCCCGGCGTTGATGGTGACGTTGTCGCCGATGGTCGTCGGTCCGTGGATGATGGCGTCGGGGTCAATGACGCAATTTTTGCCGACGCGCACCAGCGACGAAGTTTGCAGGATCTGTTTGCCTTCGTACAACGCTTTGCCTAATATCCCCAGTTTGAAACCGAGATCCTCGGCGAGGCGTTTTTCAAACCGCGCGCCGCGAGAGAACAAGCCGTACACCACGTCGGCGATAAAGACGTGCACCCATGAATCAATCGCAATGCAGGCGCGAAGCGGCACTTGGAACGTCAGGTCGCCGCTTTGGTCTGCCATGTACGTGGGGACGTGGTAGTAGCCGACCTCGCGCGCTTCGAGGTCGATGACGAGCGAGTCCACATCGGCGACGGGACCGCGCGGGTAATACCACAAATCCGCGAGGAAGACGCCGCCCGCCGGTGTGTAGGAGGTGGACAGCGGCAGGGCATGTTCGCGGAAGGCGGGGTCTTCGGCGGAAAACGCGGCGCGGACGGGTCGCCCTTTTTTGCGCGCCGCGGCAAGAAACGCTTTGAGATATGCCTCGTCGAAGAACAGGTTATCGCGATAGACGATGGTCTCCTCGCGCCCAAGCGGTATGCGTTGACCGGGCGAGAGTTCGAGTTCGCGAGTGGTGTACGGGGCGAGCACGTTCCGCTGGTGAAGCCAGAGCGGTCCGTTCTGGATGCGCAAATCGCGCGCGGGTTCGTTGAACGGCGCGATGGGGGTCTTTTCGGTGAAGATGATCTTGAGCATACCGACGGCAATTATTCCACAAAATTACCAAAATCGGGCGCCTCGTCCCTGACCCCTTCGTTACAGGATTGTTTGTTTTAGTCTGCGGCTTCTTTTTGAATCCCCCATCCCGCCGCCTCCGTTCACGAGCGCGAGCTTCGTCTACGACGGTGACGGAAGAAGGGTAAAATCAACCGTAAACGGCGAGACCACCTACTTCCCTTCGACAGGCTCAGGACAGCGCGTCGGTGCTCATTACGAATTGACAGGCTCACAAATCACCAAGTACTACTTTGTTGGAAGCCAACGCATCGCCATGCAAACCTACACCGTCCCGCAAACCCCGACGCTGAGATATATGCTCACCGACCATCCTTCGACAAGCTCAGGACGGCGTCTCGGCTCCACTTCCCTCGTGACCGACCCCTCGGGGAAAGATTCTTGATAATCTTCTTTGGTTTATAAGTGAAATTTACATCACCGGCGACTGATCGACCACGATCGTGCAGGTCTTGTCCCCCGCGGCGATACAGGTCTGCTCTTCCACGTTGAACAACTTCCCCCCGCTGATCCAATACAACGCCTCCTGCAACAAGCCCACAGCGAGATGGCAGACGGGCTCATGGGCCTGCCGCTCCCAGCACAGCGGACAGCGCTCGATGTGCCAGAGCAATTTATCCCCATCCTCTTCGATGCGCACGCGCTGGTCGGTGAACTGATTGAACAATTCGGCGAACGCCCGCGCGCCCGCATTCAATTTGGCGGGCAGGGGTAACAGACGGAACGCCATCTCGCCCAGCCCCATCTGCGCGCTGTATTGGCGGACTCCGTAATTGAAACACGCGCGACCGACTCGCAACGCCAGTCCGCGTCCGCCATGCGGACCGTACACCTGCTCCAGCATCCCGCCGAGCGCGCTCACCGTGGAGAAGGGGAAATTCAGTTTCGTATCGTCGGCGGGATAATTTTCGATCAGCGATCGATGCGCGGCGAGATTCAACACTGCGTTGACGCCGTTGCGTCCCATCACTTCTTCCATCGAGAGCAGGATGATCCGTCCCATGCGGTTGGGGTAATGATAAGATTCTGTCATTGAGTGAAATTTTCCAAAAATTATTTATCAGCGCATCGCACAAACACATATATTCAGCGGAAAGCGTTGCTAAATAGGAGAAAGAGTCTCCTCTCCCTTCGTCCCCTCTGGGATGCTTCGCGAGGAGAGGGCTAAGGTGAGGGCGTGGTAGTGGTTACAACGTCACCGAAGAAGATGCTTTTTGCGGAATGGTTTTCGGCGAGGTCTTCCGGACCGTGGAGGCGGGTTCCTGGTCGAGGAATGCTTTGAGTTTTTCGGCGAAGGCGCGCGGTTCTTCGAGCATGGGAAAGTGACCGAGCAACGGGAAGCGCTCGATCTGCGCGTGGGCGATCCCGTTCTGCATCGGCTGCCACTGCTTCGGGTGGACGATGATGTCGCGGTCGCCGTAGATGCCGAGGGCGGGCACTTTGATCTGGTCGAGCATGGGGCGCAGGTCCGTTCTACGGAGGGAAGCAATCGAAAGCAGGAATGATTCGACGGTCGTCCGAGAAAGGTCGCGGTCCATCATATCGGCAAAGCGCTCGTCGCGGCAGATGAACGGCGAAGCGGCGCGCACGCCCAAGCGGAAGACTCCCATCATGTTGAAAAGCATGAAGGCGATGGGTTTGTAGCCCGCGAGTTTCAACGGCACCGCCAGCGAGGAGCCGATGATCGGCGAGCCGACCACCACCACCTTGCTGACGCGTTCGGGGTAACGAATCGCCACTGAGAGACTCACCGTGCCGCCCATGCTGTGCCCCACCAGCGGCGCGTGCGAGATGCCCAGTTG
>CAYPCK010000383.1:0-3124 GCA_964409185.1 uncultured Anaerolinea sp.
TATTCCGCGCCGGTAGTTTCGCTCCATGCAAATTGGGTTTTTCCGGCTTTACCCAGCACGTTGCCTTCTGCGGGTGTTTCCAATTGTGAGCACGCGCCGCCCGACCCGGCAGATGGTTCTTCCGTCGCGGTTTCGGTGGGCGTTTCGGTCGCCTCTTCCGTCGGCGCCTGGGTGGTGGCTTCCAATAGCGCGGCAACGCCTTCATCGTAGTATTTTTTGGTTTCGCTGTCGTTGTTGTTCTGAATCCATTCTTGGAAATCCTGAAGCGTCATCGAGCCGAGCAGGGGGGAATCCCAGGTGCCGTCTTCGTTCTGGTGGAAGAGCGTAACTTTTTGACCGTTCGTAAAGATGACCTGCTCGCCGTTCGGGTTGGTCGCTGAGCACGTGCCTTCGAGACAGGTGATGTATATATCCCCCGTGACCGGGTCGATCTCGACCATCAGGTACGAGCCGCGCACCGATGCCACGCCCGAGGGCGTTTCCACGTTTGTCTGCCCGCCGTTGAGGATGATGAAGATTTTGCCCGCCTCCAATTTGAGTTTGGTGAGCAGCCCGCCTTCGACCTCTTCGTTCGAGATGAGAGTAAAGACGGAGGACGGCGTCACGCGGATGATCGTCCCTGTCGAAAGGTCGAGCCGGACGCGCCCGTCCTGGCCGGTCTGGACCTGCCCGTTCACATCCAAAACCGCGCCGTCGTCTGCCTCGCTGAAATCAGTCTGCTCGGCTTGTTTGATCCCCACCGCTCCGGTGACTTCGCTGAACGTTGCCGAAAGCGGCGAGGTTTCGTCCTTCGCCTGACAGCCCGTCAGAGCTGCGATCAGGATGGCGATAAGGAATGGCACAAGTGTTTTTATTTTCATGCTTCTCTCCGGTCAATTCGATATCTCGATTCTAATTTCGTATCCTGCATAAGCAGGGTCGCCTGTTGAAACTGGCGTGATCTTCACCAAATACATCCGTCCGGTTTCGATCTCGAGCGCGCGTTCGCTGGCGCAAGCGATGGGCGCGCCAGTGGGCGGGGTTAATTCTACTTGAACCACACCAGCCGGACATGAGAGTTGAATGACAATCTCCGCATGCGATGATGAAAATGCAAGCCAATCTTCCGCGTCGCGCTGCGCTGATACTTCGCCTTGAAAACGGACCACGCGCGCCGATGAAGGCGAAAGCGTGAAGGTCGCAAGCGGAGAATCGGCTGAATCGCCGTCTGCGCTCACCGTGACTTGAGTCGGCGCAGGTTCAGCAGCTTCCAAAACGGGTGTTTCGCCAATGACGGGAAGCGCATCGTCGTTTTCCATCTCCACGTATTCCGAGTTGACCCAGCCCGTCCCTTCCGGCGCGGGGGGATGTGCGATCTGGATCCATGCGCCCGAAGCATCCGTGCCGAATACGAAAACGATGTCGTATTGATTCAGCAAACCGAGCGACTCAAAATCCGTGCCCGGACCGCTCCTCACATTGACTCCTCTCAGAACCGCGCCTCGCAATTCCAAACCGGAGACTGAATCCACATCCACGACCGGTATCTCCGCCGAGACCTGGACGTATTCCGCGCGCACCCATCCTGTCCCGTCGTTGAAGATGATTCGAAACCAATACCCGAAAGATTCCCTCCCGAGGACTTCAATCGGCGAGAACGGCGGGATCGTCCCAAGCGATGTGCCAGCTGTTGACGGCTCCGCGCGCACATTGACCTCGCTGGTCGTCGTGCCGGGACTCGGGGAGATGGTCGGCGCAGGATTTGTTGCCGGGAATGTCGCCGAAGCGACCGGCGCACTTGTCGGCGGCAGTGTCGACGTGACAAATTCCACGCCTGGTGCGGCGGGCGCGGCAGGGGTTACGTCACATCCGGAAGTGAACGCCATGACCGCCGAACACAGGATGAACATTTTGCGCATGTCGGTGTAATTGTATCTAAAAACTTGGTCGCCATTTCGCGCCGAAACGCGGCTGGTATAAAGCTCCTATTGCCGCCTCCGCGCTGAATGATGCGCTCGAGAAACAAAAAACCTGAAGGGAATCAATCGCTTCAGGTTTTATGCCGGGTATGGCGCCCCCGCGCAGACTCGAACTGCGCTCTTCGGCTCCGGAGGCCGACACTCTGTCCACTGAGCTACGGGGGCGGGCGAGCAAAATTTTACCATAGGCGAAAAAAAGGCTGACGGGGTCGCCGTCAGCCCAAAGTTCATAAATGAAGCGGGAAATTATACCTTCGCCTGCGGCGCAAGAGACGCGATGCTCTGCCGATGCTTCTGGATGATCGCCGCATTGCCCTTCTCGTCGCCGAACTTTTCGAGTTGTTCCTTTTTATGAGCCAATTCGCCGAGATATTGATAGAAATGACTGGTGGCTTTGTACGACCCCGCGCTCAGCGCAGCCATGCGCGCCCCGAACTGGAAGAACGAGACGGCGGTCTTGAATTGCGCTTCCGAGATCAAGCCGCTCGAGACTTCCTCCTTCAGGTGTTTTTTCAACAATCCCTGCTCGTGGCGGATGAGCCAGATGATGAAGCCGAGGAAGATCAACCAGCCCGCCCATTCGAGCAGGATGACCAGCGCGAGGCTTCCCAACCCGGTGACGAATACCAGCGCAGTGTTATGGAAGGCATGCGCAAGCACGGCGAGGAAATAGCCGACGATGGGCGCGGCGATCTTGACCAGAATGTTGCGGTTCATGCGCGCCACGGCAAAGCCGAGACCGGTGAATGCGGTATAGAAGGGATGTCCCCAGGCGAACACGCCCACGCGCAAGGCGAAGTTGGTGAACATGGCTCCCCAGCCGCCGTCGCTGTATTGACCGATGAAATAGAACACGTTCTCGGTGGCTGCGAATCCAAGCCCGGCGATGCCGCCGTAGATGATGCCGTCCAGGATCGAATCGAACTCCTTGCGGAAGATGAAGAAGACCAGCATCACCGCAAGCCCCTTCATGAACTCTTCCACCAGCGGCGCGGTGATCGAGCCGCCTGCAATATCTTCCAGTACAGGGTCATTCAATGCGAGGCTGAATCCGATCTCGAAGATGGTCGCAACGATGAGCGTGCCGATGATCGCGACGAAACCGCCCCAGAAGAAGGTCATCAACAACAGCCAGCGCGGCTCCTTCTCGTACCGGTCGAGCCAGT
>CAYPCK010000384.1:0-2309 GCA_964409185.1 uncultured Anaerolinea sp.
GCTCGTTTCACTGGCACTGCGCAATAAGGTGGATGCCGTGGCGCTGACGTTGATCCTGCTGATGGCAGGCTGGAATATTGCCATGAGCGTGCTGGCGGGCTTGAACCTGCGCATCCGTTTTCATCGTCAAATTGTCCTGTCAGTGGATTTTTTACTCGCGGCGTTGTTCTTCTTTTTGCAGGGCGGGCTGGGCAACGCCTCGGCATGGACGGGTTTGTACCCGCTCCTCACCGGCGCGGTATATTTTGAATTGCTCGGGTCGCTGGTGGCGGGGGCGCTGTTCATCGCGTGGCAGTTGATCGTTTCGCGCGGCGCGCTTTCGAATGGGTTTACGTTTTCCATTTCGAGCGCGCTGACGCTCAGCGTGTTGTTGACGCTGGTGTGCGGGGTGGCGGGGCGGATGCTGATGCGGCGTTTGCGCACCCTGCGACGCACGCGGCTGGATGCGGAAGAGCGCCGCCGCAACATGGAAAGCGAACGTCTGCGCGCGATCTACGAACTGACCTCCACGCTGACGGCGACGCTGAGTTACAAGCGCGTGCTCGATTCCGCGCTCGACCTCGGGTATACCGCGCTGAACCCGAATCCCGATCCCGATGAGCCGAACCAGATCGACGAGCGGCTGGTGAGCGCGGTGTACCTGTTCCGAGGGAATGAGTTGCGCGTGGGTTCGGCGCGGCGCTACACCAATGCGGATATGCGCGTGAACTTGCGCGGCGAGGAAGGCATTCTCAAAAAGATCTTCGAAGACGGCGAGCCCTTCCACTCCACCGACATCGGCTACGACCCCGAACTCGGACGGGTGATCGCCCTGCGGTCTTGCACCAGCGCATATTGCTTCCCCTTGCGCAGCGGATTCAACGTGTACGGCGCGATGCTCTTTGCCCACCCCGACCCGTCCTATTTCACGCCGGAGCGGCGCGGCTTGCTTGATATCATCGGCAGACAGGCGGTGATCGCGGTGCAGAACGCGCGCCTGTACCAGGACCTGGTGGAGGAAAAGGAGCGGATGATCGAAGTGCAGGAGGAGGCGCGCAAGAAACTGGCGCGCGACCTGCACGATGGTCCGACCCAATCGGTGGCGGCGATGGCGATGCGCATCAACCTCGCGCGGCGCATGATGGGCAGGAATGTGGACGAAGCGGTGGACGAGTTGAAGAAGATCGAGGAACTTGCCCTGCGCACGACGAAGGAGATCCGCCACATGCTGTTCACCCTGCGTCCGCTCATCCTTGAATCGCAGGGGCTGACCGCCGCGCTCGAAGCCATGGCGGAAAAGATGCGCGAGACGTTCCAGCAGAACGTCATCATCAACGTGGACGAGTCGGTGCTCGAAAACATGGAAATGGGCAAGCAGGGCGTGATCTTCTACATCATCGAAGAAGCGACCAACAATGCCCGCAAACACGCCAATGCCTTGCACATCTGGGTGCGCCTGAGACCGTTCGAAGCCAACATTGCCTTGCTGGAGATCGAAGACGACGGGTTGGGCTTCGACGTGGAGTCGGTGAACCGCTCCTACGACAAGCGCGGCAGTCTCGGCATGGTCAACCTGCGCGAGCGCACGGAACTGGTGAACGGCTTGCTCAACATCGACTCTGCGCCCGGCAAAGGGACGAGGATTCAGGTGTACATTCCGCTCACCGAGGAAGCCGCAGACCGGTTGCACCACGCGAAGAGGTAGCGCGTGTAGGCATTGTCGTGCGGATATTGACGTGTTTTGTTTCGCCTTATATCAACCAGCGAATAACGATTTCAAAACCTCTTTCGCCTGCATCACCGCCTTTGCCCTGTGGCTGAGGCGGTTTTTTTCGTCCATGCTCAGTTCTGCCATGGTCTTGCCGAGTTCGGGGAAGAGGAAGATCGGGTCATAGCCGAATCCGCCCGCGCCGCGTTCTTCGGGGATGATCTCGCCTTCGCAAACCCCTTCGGTAATTCGTAACTGGTAATTGGTGTCGGCGATTGCAATCGTGGCTTTGAAGCGCGCGGTCCACGGGCGGGGGAAGGGGATAAGTTTGGCGAGCAGTACTTTTCTTCGTTCGGCGTCGGAGAGTTTGATCCCGTCCACCGAGCCGTAGCGCGCGGAGTACAAGCCGGGTTCGCCGTTCAACGCGTCCACTTCCAAGCCTGAATCGTCGGCGAGCGAGACCAGTCCGCTGGCTTGGGCGAAGGCGAGGGCTTTCTTCGCCGCGTTCTCGGCGTAGGTCAGCCCGTCTTCGACCACATCGAGCTTGAGGTTCAAGTCCGCTGGCGTGATGAGTTGAATGTTCACGTCCTTGAGCAGGTCTTGCAGTTCTTCGATCTTGTCT
>CAYPCK010000384.1:2319-3116 GCA_964409185.1 uncultured Anaerolinea sp.
TTGTTGGTGGCGATGAGGAGGCGGGGTATGGTCATTGGTAAATGGTAATCGGCAAATTGAGAATTGGAGGAGTGGAGATTAGAGACTCGCGATTTGCCTTGCTTCATTGCTCATTGGCTTTTTTGCTAATCGTTTCAATTGCCCATTGCGCGTGTTCCCGCACTATCGGCTCGTCATCGTTGAGCGCATTTTGCAGGACGGGGAGCGCGTGCATACCTCCAGTGTTGCCCAACGCCACTGCCACGTTCCGCAGGTAGCCGCGTCGCTTGGCGCGGGAGACGGGAGTCCGCTTGAAGCGGCGGTTAAAACTTTCAGGAGTGAGAGTCAGTTCTCCCGTCAGGGGAGGAAGCGGCTCGTCATCCACAAAAGCAGAATCGCCCTCGGGCGCGAATCGATTCCACGGGCAGACCATCTGGCAGATGTCGCATCCGAATACCCAGCCGCCGACCTTCTCGCGCAGTTCGAGCGGGATGTCGTCTTTGAGTTCGATGGTGAGATACGAAATGCAACGCGTGGCATCGAGCGTACGGTTCGGCAAAATACAATCGGTGGGGCAGGCGGTGATGCAGCGCGTGCATGTGCCGCAGTGATCGGTGACGAACGGCATATCGGGTTCGAGCGCGAGATCGAGAAAAATTTCGGAGAGAAAAAAATACGACCCTTGTTTGGGGTGGATGAGGCAGGAATTTTTGCCGACCCAGCCGAGTCCGGCGCGTTGGGCGAGATCGCGCTCGAGGATGGGACCGGTGTCCGTGTACCAACGGCTCTTGACCGGACCTTCGACCTGCTCCTCGATG
>CAYPCK010000385.1:0-3106 GCA_964409185.1 uncultured Anaerolinea sp.
CGACCGCGAAAAATAATAAGTGACAGTCACCTGCGAGGTGACTGTCACTTACAGGAGCAATTATGTGCCGAAGCATCAAAACGTTACGAAGCGAAATCCCCGCCACCGAGGAGGAAATCCGCGCGGCGGCGTTGCAGTTCGTGCGGAAGGTCAGCGGCTATCGCAAGCCGTCCAGGGTCAATGAAGCGGCGTTCGAGCGGGCGGTGGAGGAGGTGGCGGTCTCCACTCGAAATTTATTGCAAACTCTGGCAACAAAAGTCCCTGTGTAAGTTTTGAGTGAATCGGCTCATCGAACCCGCATGAGCGATACCCTCATCTTCGTCTACAACGCCGATAGCGGACTGTTCAACGGCATCAAAGACCTCATCCACAAGAACCTTTCACCCGAAACGTATCCGTGCAGTCTGTGCGCGGTGACGTGGGACAACCGCGGCATGAAGCGCGAGTGGAAACAGTTCATCCAGTCGCTCGACCGCCCAGTGGAATTCCTGCACCGCGACGAGTTGAATGAGAAATACGGCATCCGCGATGTTCCGCTCCCCGCGGCGTTTACCAAGTGCATGGGCGAGAGTCCGCAGTTGTGGCTGGACGCGGGGAAGATGAACGCGTGCAAATCGCTCGATGAATTACAGCAGGTGGTGAAAAGTAATCTGAATTGAACGGACGGCAACCCGTCCGTTGCTATTTTGGGAACCATTTCCGTGCTGGCGGTGTACTTGGTTTGAAAGGAAAGACAATGAACAGATTATTCTTTGCCTTGCTCATTTTCACTTTTTCGATAACCAGTTGCACACCCGCGGCGACAGACTCACCTGATGCGTATCGAATGTCAACAGACATTGCTGCCTCGACGGAGTTGACACAAACTGTCGAAGCCGAGACCGCCGCGAGAACCCCGCCAAAGGATTGCCCCGTCACAACATTGACCGCGTCCACGTTCAGCCCGCCGGAACCGTATTCACCGTCCGCGCCGTGGGAGGGAATTTTCTGGTTTGGTTCTGAGCATCTCTGGACCGCAATACAAAACGATGGCGTTTGGTATGGACTGCCCCTCAACCCCGACGGGTATACCCAAAAGATCATGTGGTGGAGCGACTTGTATTCCCTGCCCGATGAACCCGTCCCCGCGCTGGTGGTGACCGGTCACAGGCTGGACGGCGAATCGCCTCCGCTCCGTTTTTACGGCGCGACGAACGCCATGGCGGACGATATCGGCGAAGCGATGCTCACCGGCGTGGAATTCCCCGCGCTGGGATGTTGGGAAGTGAGAGGGGAATACAAGAAAAACGAGTTGAAGTTTGTGGTGTGGGTCGCGCCGTAATCATGTGTCATTGCGAGACCCACGAAGTGGGTCGTGGCAATCTCATGTTTTCATCAAACTTATTGTGCATGCGTTAGGCGGGATTGCCACGTCGACACCTTCGGTGTCTCCTCGCAATGACACCTGTTACTCAATCGCCCCGCGCAGTTTCCTCGCCAACCTCCCAAAATGGGATGTATATCGAATATCGTCTTTTCGTGGACGCGGCAGGTCAACTGCCACGTCCATTTTTATTTTGCCGGGGCGTTGAGTCAGCACCAGAACGCGATCCGCTAAAAACAATGACTCGTTGATCGAGTGCGTGACCATGATGACCGTCTTCTGCCGCGCCTGCCAGATGCGCGATAACTCTGTCCACATGCGCTCGCGGGTCATCGCGTCGAGGGAGGCGAACGGCTCGTCGAGCAGGAGCAGGTCGGGGTCATGGATGAGCGCCCGCGCGATCGCCACGCGCTGCGCCATCCCGCCGGAGAGATCGCGCGGGAGCGTGTCCTCGAATCCTTGTAGTCCAACCAACTCAACCATTTCAATTGTTTTTTTGCGCGCGGCGGATTCGTCCACACCTTTCACTTCGAGCGGAAGTTTGATGTTCTCGACCACCGTGCGCCACGGCATGAGGGTTGCTTGTTGAAAGACCATGCCGATGCTCGGCTGTTCGCCGTGACCAAATTTGAATGACCCAGACGTTGGCGGCATTAACCCCGCAAGGATTCGCAACAGCGTCGTCTTGCCCGAGCCCGACGGACCCAGCACGCACACAAACTCGCGCGGACGAACATTGAATGAAATCTTATCCAGCGCGCGCAATCCGCCGTTTTCATTTTGGAATACGGCGGAGAGGCTGCGGATGGTAAGAATGGGAGAAGGCATTTTCGATTTTCGATTTACGATTGACGATTCGTGAGAGGTACACAGGTATACACGTACACAAGTAAACAAGAACCGTGTTTACCTGTGTACCTGTCTACTTGTCACGGCACAAATTCGTTGGTGAAGGCTTTGCTCAAATCTTGCGGCTCGATGAGCAAACCCATATCGAGCAGAACGTCCTGCATGTTCTCCCAGGCTTGCGGGTCTGAGAAGCCGGGTCGCGCCGCGCTCCAAAACTCGATGGAGGTTTCAAGGACTTGTTTTTGGACTTCGGCATCGAGTTCGGCAAAGTTCGGGATGTGAGATTGGCTCAACTCGAACGCCTCATCGGGATTCGCGATCGTATCCGCCAGCCCCTTGAGGAACGCGCCGACGAACGCGCGCACCAACTCGGGCTCCTCCGCAATCACGTTTTCACCCGCGAGCAATCCGTTCGCGGCGAGTTGCACATAATCCGCCACGCGCAGTTCGGTCACCGCGATGCCTTGCGCCGTCAACTGCAACGGCTCGTTTGCCGCGTAGCCGACGATGATATCCTGCTCGCCCGCGGCGACCAACTCGACTTGATTGAAACCGATCGCGTCGAGGGTCACGTCCGCTTCGGTGAGCTTGCCCGCGTTCAACAACGCGCGCAAGCCGATGTAATTCGCGCCGAACAAACCGGGTAAGCCGATTCTTTTGCCCTTCAAATCCTGCGGCACGAGCACGCCCTGTTCGCTCTTCGCGATCACCGACACGGGATACTGCTGATACCATGCGGCGACGTACGTGACGGGCAGTCCCTGCGCGCGCGCGAGCAACACCTGCTCGCCCGAAACCACCGCGAACGGCAATTCGCCCGCAGCGACTAATTCAACGCCTTTCGTCTCGAACGAGTAATCGAACTCGATCTCGAAGCCCGCCTCGGCGAAATAT
>CAYPCK010000386.1:0-3102 GCA_964409185.1 uncultured Anaerolinea sp.
TTGATTCAACAACCCGCCATGCGAAACAATGAGATAACTGCCCGCGGGTTTTTTCAACAGCGAATGCAACGCCTGCCCAGCGCGTAAGAACAATTCCCAGTCACCTTCGCCGTCGCCGCCGATCGAATCGTAGGGCGTGACGTACGGCGGACGCGGTTTTTGTTGCACCTCGGCGTTGGTGAGTCCCTCCATTTCGCCGATGTCGCGTTCGAGCCAGAGTTCATCGAACTCAAGTCTCACATTCAATGCAGAAGCGATAATCTCCGCCGTTTCCTTCGCGCGTTGCAACGTGCTCGAAATGGCGAGGTCGAATTTCACGCCTTCGGCTTTCCAGCGTTTTGCCAGCGCGTTTGCCTGCGCCCTTCCCCGTTCGGTGAGCGGATAGTCGGACTGCCCTTGCCAGCGCGATTCGGCGTTGCCGGTCGACTCGCCGTGGCGCAGGAATACAAATTGATACGCGGGTTTATTGGATGAACTCAAACTACTCCCCTTTCTTGAGCAGATACACGGGTCTGCGCTTCACTTCCTGAAAGATATAACCGACGTACACGCCGATGAAACCGAGCAGAATCATGATGATCCCGCTGGCGATGAGCAGGACTCCCATCAGCGAACTCCAGCCCGGGGCAACCACCTGTTCGGTATTGTCCGTGAACGATAGCCAAAACACCCAGCTCAATTGCACCGCCGCCAGCGCGAAGAACACCAGCCCCGAACTCAGCCCGATGTAAAGGGGAATCAACGAAAAGGAAAAGACCGCATCCGACGCCAGGCGGAACATTTTTCCCAGCGAATATTTCGAACGCCCCGCCACGCGCGGCGGCTGGCGATACGGCAGGATGACGCTTTTGAAACCCATCCACGTGATCATGCCGCGCAGAAAGCGATGATATTCCGGCATCGCCTTGAGCGCGTCCACGGTTTGCCGGTTCATCGCGCGGAAGTCCGCCGCGCCGGGAATCATCTGCGTGCCGCTGATGGTGTTGATGAATCGATAGAACGTGTCGGAGGTGAGTTTCTTGAAAAACGACGGTCGCGCCTCCGCGGCGCGTTGTCCCTGTACGATGTCGTAGCCTTGCCCGACCAGCGCGATCATCTCGGGGATCAACTCCGGGGGATGTTGCCCGTCGCCGTCCATACTGATGACAATGTCGCCGATGGCATGATCGATGCCCGCTGTGAGCGCCGCCTGGTGACCGAAGTTGCGGCTCAACGTGAGCACGGTCACGCGCCGGTCAGCCTGCTTCACCGACTGGAGCGACTCCGCCGTCCCGTCGCTCGAACCGTCGTCCACGTAAACAAAGCGGAAGTCGTGCGGGAGTTTGTCAATCGCCGCGCGAATCCGCTCGTGGATTTTCTCGATCACCCCGGCTTCGTTGTAGACGGGAATCACGAGGTCAACGGTGAATTTTCGTTTTTTCGAGGGCATCGGGACGATTCTACCACTTTGCGATTTTGACGATAATCTCGCAGGCTCGTTCCGCCATGCGAGGCGTGAAGTAATGGTCGTTGAACAGGTTAATGATCTCGCCCCCCAGCGCCTCCGCGACCGGCGCGTTCCCATCGGACATGATTCCCGCCAGCGAGGCGTAATGCGCGCTGGCAAAGAGTTGCTCATCGAAGATCGCCGTGATGATCTCCGCCTGATTCTTCACGCGGATGTTGAACCGCCATGTTTGGTATTCGTCCGCGAGTTGAATCTCGTTCGGCAGGCGCGCGGAATATATTTCATTGAGCGATTTGCGGTGCGATAACGACCCCTCGAGCTTGTTCTCGATCTCGCGGCGATACTCGTCCCAGGATGGCAGGTCAAAGTCCGCGAGCAGCCAGTCGCTGTCGTGGTAATGGAACCGCCTCCGTTCACGGATGGCGGCTTTATACTCCGCTTCGAGTTTGGCAGGGGATGACGGGGCAAACGGAAGGGTCGCCGATTCGTAATTCACACCTTCGCGAAGGAACGCGTACCCGCCATATTCCAGTTCGACGACCTTAGCGTAACCCGTGCTGAACAAAACGAGATCGGCTTGAGAGCTTGTTTCAAATTTTGGGATGCATAGACAGCGGTCATCAACGATCAACAACCCGGGGTTGAGCGACTTTGCCAATGCGAAAAATTCCTCCGGCGTGGATTCGTCTCCGTAGGTGTGCGCGAACAACAAGCCGCCGATGTCTCCGCGCCTGATCCGCGCTTCAGCTTGATTCAACTCCATATGCAAAGTTGCCCGTGAAATGTCAACAAACTCAAACGGGACCCGCGCCTTCATGAAGGTGAGCGGCACGATCGGGCAGATGTTCGCAGGCAGGAGCCAGGGCTTATCCTGTTTCTGGCTGACCAGCAGGTTGTAAAGAATCGCGGAGGCGCGCGGGGCTTGGAGGATGTTCATTGTGAATGAGATTTCACCCTCACCCCATCCCTATCCCTGAGGGAGAGGGGGGTTATATGCCCTTTCTTACAAGAATCGTGAAATCGTACAACCCGTAATCGTGGAGCAACGCCACGTTGCGCGAGAAATTCCGTTTGCAGAAATCGAAGAAGAACAACGGGTCGCCGTAGAACAAGTCCGGACGTTGCGCCATGCGGTCGGCGTCGGAATATTTCGTCAACATGTTGAAGGCGAAGCCTTTCGAGCAAAGCGCATTCATCCGCTGGAGGGTTTCGCAGGTGAAGGACTGCCATTCGTTGTAGTCCGCGTCCATTTTGATGTTGAAGATGCCCGCGGCGACGAGGTAATCTGCCAGCGGCAATTCCTTCTCATCCGTGGTGAAGCGCGCGTTGGGGAAATCCGCGTGAGTTTCGCGCCCGGCGAGGATCATCTTTTCGATCAAGTCCACGCCGTAGTAGTCGAAGTCCCAGTCTCGTGCGCGCAGGAAGTCGAACATTGCGCCGGTGCCGCACCCGTAATCAATGACGGAGAATTTATCGGCGGGGTCGATGACCTTGACCAATTCGACGAACCGGCGGGCGCGCGCCTCCTCCCCGTTGTAATCCACGCCTTTGGCGGTCGCGCCGAATTGCTCGAGTTTTTCGGTGAAGTATTCGCCGAGTTTTGCCTGCACATCGTCCAATTTGCCGCTCATGGCTGCCGCTCCTTTCCGCTTTCG
>CAYPCK010000387.1:0-3092 GCA_964409185.1 uncultured Anaerolinea sp.
GCCGCGCTGGCGCATCCGCATTGGAACATCCACCCGCCGAAATTCGATGTGGCGTACGCGCTGATGCAGTCCATTGACGGGCTTGACCTCATCCGCGCCCAGCTGCTGTCAGACATTGTCTACCGTCAGCGCGACTTGCGACTCTCGCCCTTCGATGAGATCAAGTCCGATGTCCAAGAACGAATCACCTATTCGGCAGGGAATCGTTATTCGAGAATTCGAGACTGGATCGAGGAATATCGAACAACCAACCTGCTTCCCCTCGATCACTTCCTGCGGAAATTTTTCGGCGAGGTGTTGTCGCAGGCGGGATTCGGTTTTCATCGCAACCTTGACTCGGTCCGCGTGGCGGCGAGTTTGGTCGAGTCGGTGAAGAAATTTCGGTTGGCGATGGAGCCGTCGAACGTTGGCAAAGATTCGCCCGCTTTTGATTTCGGTAAAGAGTATGTGGCGATGCTCAATGAAGGTGTGATCGCCGCTTCGTACCTCGAGGGCTGGCAGAACGAGGATAAAGACGCGGTACTCGTCGCGCCCGCGCATACGTTCTTGATGATGAATCGCCCTGTCGCGATTCAATTCTGGCTCGACCCCGGCTCCAGCGGATGGTATGAGCGACTCTCGCAACCACTCACGCATCCCTATGTGTTAAGCCGCGAATGGCAGGCAGGTCGCCAGTGGACAGACGCGGACGACGTTCAATATAGCAAAGAGGCGCTGGCGCGGCTGGTCTCGGGCTTGCTTCACCGATGCCGCGAGCGCGTTTATTTGGGAATCGCCGAACTCGGCGAAAGCGGATTTGAAGGACGCGGCGAATTACTGCGCGCATTCCAAAAGGTTTTGACATGAAAAAATTATTGCTTGTAATACTTCCTTTGACAGCGCTGGCTTGTCTCGCGGCTTCGACTCCGACCGCCTCTCCCGCGCCCGCTTCAACACCGACGGATGAAGTTGCCCCGCCCACCATTGCGCCAACTCAACTTTCAACAGGCGGACCAATAATTGCGAACTGCCCTGTGTTCCCCGCAAACAATTTCTGGAACGCGCGAATTGACGCATTGCCTGTTCATCCAGACTCTGATTCGTGGATTGACAGCATCGGACGCGGCGAATCCTTCCACATGGATTTCGGCTCGGGCGAGTGGGAGGGAGGTCCGATCGGGATTCCGTTCAACGTCGTGGCTGGATCAACCGTCCCGAAGTATGACGCGGAGTTTTATTATCCCGATGAATCCGACCCGGGATCTTATCCGATTCCCGATAATCCAAACATCGAGTGGGGGAGCGATCATCATATTTTGGTCGTGGATACCGAGACTTGCACGTTGTATGAAACATACGATATGAGTTTCGAGGGCGGGCAGTGGTTTGGCGGTTCGGGCGCGATCTGGGACTTGAACTCGAACGCCCTGCGCCCCGAAACGTGGACCTCCGCCGACGCGGCAGGCTTGCCGATTTTGCCAGGCTTGGTTCGCTATGATGAGATTGATGCAGGTGAAATCAAACATGCCTTGCGTTTTACTGCTGAAGAAACAGCGGGATATATCTGGCCCGCGCGACATCAGACCTCCGATCCGCAAAATGGAGTCCCGCCGATGGGCGCGCGGTTTCGATTGAAAGCGGATTACGATATTTCAGGTTTTCCGCGCGAGATGCAAATCATTCTGCAAGCCATGAAATCCTATGGAATTGTTCTCGCAGACAACGGCTCGAATTGGTACGTAAGCGGCGCGCCCGACGAACGCTGGGATAACGATATGCTGCATCTTTTGGACGTGTTGACGGGAGATGATTTCGAAGCGGTGGATACGTCTGTGTTGATGGTGGATGTGGATTCGGGAGAGACGCGCCCGTGATATTGTCCGCACGGCGATAGCCCTGTGTCAAACGTGGATGGCTCGGTTACCCTGCACGCACGGGGATGAATCCCCCGTGCTATTCTACAAAGACGGCTGAAGCCGCCTGAGAGCAATCATGCCCTATTGGAAACTCTACTACCACTTCGTTTGGGCAACCAAGAATCGCCTGCCGTTGATCGACTCAATTATCGAGCCTGAGTTGTATCGCGCTATCGCGGCAAAGGCGCAGGAGGTGGGCGGATTTGTCCACGCCATCGGCGGGATGGAAGACCATGTGCATCTTGCCGTTTCCATTCCGCCGAAACTCGCGCCTGCAAAATTTATCGGCGACGTGAAAGGGAACAGTTCGCATTTCGTGAATCACGTCATCAAGCCCGATTTCGGGTTTTACTGGCAGGATGAATACGGCGTGTTATCTTTCGGTGAAAAAAATCTCCCCGCAGTGGTACGATATATTCACAGCCAGAAACAACATCACGCGGATGGGACGTTGATCGCGGCGATGGAGAGGATGGACGAGTCGTAGCAGTCCGCTTTAGTGGACTTTGTATGAATAGCCCGACGGTTTATCGTCGGGCGAGTCCGCAGGGTAGAAGCGATCTATCGAGACAGGAAAATGCCAAAACACAGCGCACCTCATCTGAAAGATTATTCCGTCCATTGGGCATTCCCCTCGCTTCCCCGCACGGGGATGAACCCCCGTGCTGCCCGTACAAACCCCGCTAAAGCGGACTAGTCCCGCCTGGGCGGGACTTCGTACGAATAGCCCGACGGTTCATCGTCGGGCGGGTTCACAAGGTAGAATCAATTTATCGAAACAGAAAACCGCCACAACTTCCACACATGCCCCCTCCCTTCACCCCCCGCCCCTCCCAACAAAACATCCTCCGCTACACAGGCGGGCGGCTGGGTATTGCCGCTGTCCCTGGCGCGGGCAAGACGCATATCCTCTCGGCGCTGGCGGCTAAGATCATTCACGAAGGGCGGCTCGGCGATGATCAGGAAGTGCTGATCGTCACGCTCGTCAACTCGGCGGTGGACAACTTCGCGCGGCGGGTGGATGAGTTCGTCACCGCGGCGGGCCTGCTGCCCCACGTGGGCTATCGCGTGCGCACGCTGCACGGCCTGGCGCACGACATCGTCCGCGAGCGGCCGGGGCTGGTGGGGCTGGCGAATGAATTCCAGATCGTGGACGAGCGCACGGCCACCGAAATCCTGACCGAGGCCGCCGAGGCG
>CAYPCK010000388.1:0-3085 GCA_964409185.1 uncultured Anaerolinea sp.
GTTCTATATTCAGATTTTGTATCACTTTCCGCATGTGAGCAAAACATCTTTCAACCCGTCGCTGGCGAACGTTCCGTGGCGAAACAACGCGTCCGAGTTCGAGGCGTGGAAGAGGGGCGAAACAGGCGTCCCTGTGGTGGATGCGGCGATGCGTCAACTCAAAGCGACCGGCTGGATGCACAACCGCGCGCGCATGATCGTCGCATCGTATCTCGTCAAAGATCTGTTGATTGACTGGCGTTGGGGCGAAGCGTGGTTTATGGAAAATCTGCTCGATGGCGACATCGCCGCGAACAACGGTGGCTGGCAATGGACGGCTGGCACAGGCACTGACGCCGCGCCGTATTTCAGGATTTTCAACCCGGTGTTGCAGAGCATGAAGTTCGACCCGAACGGCGATTACATTCGTAAATGGGTTCCAGAATTACGCGGGCTGAATGCGAAAGATATTCACGCGCCGTGGGAAAAAGGAATCAAAGTGAAAGGCTACCCCGAACAGCCGATCATCGAACGCGATAAAGACAGAACATTGCTGGCGTACAAGATAGCGAAAGAAAGCATCAAGGCTGAATGACAAAAAAAGTTACCGCACAAGTTGGGCGCGCGGCATTGCGCGCTCTTTTTAAAGAGGGTTCTCCACTTGGTCCGCTCAAAGCGATGGCGCGGCATGTGGGGCGATTCTTTCAAATTCCACTTCCTGGCTTTCGCCCATACGTTGTGTTTGGATCCGAAGCAAATCGCAAAGTGCTCGTGAGCGAACGCGATAAAGTGTTGTGGCGCAACTCCGACCCTGTGACCGATTTGTTGCGACGCGGTGTACTTGTGGTAGATGGCGATGAGCATGACCGGTATCGAAAATTGATGGAGCCGTCGCTTCATCCCTCCTGTTTGGCTGAGTACACATCCCGATTCATCTCCCACACCGACAGGGTCTCCGCGCAATGGCGCGATGGCGAGGCGATGGATATGCTCGTCGAATCCCGCAAGATCGCCCTGCTCATCATTATGGATACGCTGTTCAGCAAAGACGTGTGGGACGACCTGCCGAACATCTGGCGTCCAATATTGAAATCTATTGAATATATTTCACCCGGTGCGTGGATTCTGTGGCGGAAGATTCCGAGGCTGGGTTTTCGCAAACCATTGAAAGAGCTGGATGATTTTCTGTATCAGATTATTGCAGAACGCAGAAAGCAGAACATAGATACAGGATACAAGGCGCCAGGTACGCAACACGCAGTACGCAATATCGATCTGCTCCAACACCTCATTGACGCGGGACTCTCCGACCCGATCATCCGCGACCAAATGCTGACCATGCTCATCGCGGGACACGACACGTCTACTGCCTTGCTCGCATGGACGTTCGCCTTGCTGGGTCAACATCCTGCGATTCACGCGCAAGTTGTTCATGAAGTAGACACGCTGGAAAGATCGCCGCTGCTCGATCAGGTCATCAAAGAGAGTTTGCGCTTGTACCCGCCCATCCACATCGGCAACCGGCGTGTGGTGCAGGAAATGCAATTCAACGAAGGTGGCGGTCGCATCCCTGCCGATGAGCGGATGTTTTATTCGATCTACCTCACCCATCGCGACCCTGAAATTTGGGAGAACGCGGAGGAGTTCTGCCCTGAGCGTTTCGCCCACGGGCGAAAAACTCCGCCGTATTCCTACATCCCATTCGGAGGCGGTCCGCGCGCGTGCATCGGGGGCGCGTTCGGTCAGGCAGAGGCGCGTGCTGTGATGGCGCGATTACTGCGAACGCATACATTCGAATTTACGAATCACAAAATCCATCCGCACATGGGCGCGACGCTGGAGCCGCGACCCGGGGTGAGGATGAAGGTGATCCGCAGGCTACGAGACTAGAGACTAAATGACTTATTTTGGTTTCCTCTTCCGCTTCGTCATTCTTCCCATTCTATTTTTTCTCGTAATTGCATGGTGGGATGAAAGACGCGGCAAACAAATCAATGGCTTTCGCAATGGTCGCGCCGTGTGGATCGCGATCGGCATCCATGTGTTGCTTGCGGTTACGTACACAACACCGTGGGATAACTATCTTGTGGCGACTGGCGTGTGGTATTACAACCCCGACCTGGTAACAGGCATCGTGCTTGGGTATGTGCCGATCGAAGAATACACGTTCTTTGTCGTGGAAACGATCCTTGCGGGCTTGTGGTGGTGGTTTTTGGCGCGGCGGCTGAGTCTCCCTTTCCCAGCGGGAGAGGGGCTAGGGGTGAGGGAGAAGTTCACCTCAAACCATCGTCTTGTCTACGTGTCTACTTGTCTACTTGTCTTTGTTTGGATGATCTTCGCTTATCTCTTTTTCTTCGGCGCGGAAAAGTGGACGTATCTCTCCATCACTCTCTTTTGGGCATTGCCCGCGATTCTCCCCCAACTTTTGTTTGGCGCCGACATCCTCTGGCATTATCGCAAATTGGTGTTTTGGGCGATTATGGTTCCCGGCACATATCTCTCGCTCATGGATATCGTCGCGTTGAGCGAAACGACGTGGTCAATATCTCCAAGTCAGACAACGGGCGTTTTATTCTTTGGAATTTTGCCGCTTGAAGAAGTGGTTTTCTTCTTTATCACGAATATTCTCATCGCCTTTGGGACGACGCTCCTGCTGGCAAACATCAGCGAGGGGAGGCTGGCAGAGGTCAAGAAGCAGGTGGAGGCGTGGAGGGAGGCGAAAGTTCGTCGCCCGTTGTCGCGTTGACGAGATCGTGAATCCATTTCCGAGAGAGGTAACGCCGCGTGATGACGATCGCTTTGGCGATTTCCTCCAAAAGGACAAGCGCGTACACGTGATACACGGGTAGATGCAGCACGAACCCGCCGATGAGCGCGACGGGCACGCCGATGAGCCAGATCGAAAACAACTCGGTGAACATGGCGTAGCGCGTATCGCCGCCTGCGCGCAGGGCGCCGATGAACAGCATGAAATTGTACACGCGTAACCAAGCCGAACAGGCGTACACAAGCATGATGCCATTCAGGTTAAGGGCGGCGGAAGGAGAGAGGTCGTAGGCGCTGGCGACGAAATCGCGGGCAAGGAAAACCCCCACTCCGCCGAGCA
>CAYPCK010000389.1:0-3083 GCA_964409185.1 uncultured Anaerolinea sp.
TCAGGATTTCATACGGCAGGTCGGACTCGAACTTCAATTCGCGGCGGATGTAATCATAGAACGCGGCGGTATACGGACCCATGATGTTCGTAAGTAACGGGTCGTACTCCGCATGTTCGGTCACACCGAGCCGGTCGCGCCCGATCAAACGCGAGTCGAGCCGACCGACGGTGAGTCCGCGTTCGCGCAGGAGTTCCTTGAAATAATGCTGATCGTTGATGCGCAGATTCGAGCGTTCGATGAATTGTTCCGAAATGCCTGTGAAATACGCCGTACGCTTTACAATGTCGGCGCGTTCTTCTTTGGTCAACGAATCGCCTTTGAGTAAAGCTTTTGCATAATCACCGAGCGCAAACTCTTCGGCTTCTTTCAACCAATCCTGCAACGGGCGATGCGGCTTGAGCACGTCGTGATACCACGCGGCGGCGGTGTAGCCGGGCAAAAACATGATGAACGGCAGATCGTTATTCAAATTAAAATCGAGAGTGGTGAAATCCAACACAGCAGAGACAAGCATGAGTCCGTTCAAGTACATACCGTGTCGTTCTTGCAAATATCCCGAAAGACCTGAGGCGCGCGTGGTGCCATACGACTCGCCGATCAAAAATTTCGGCGAAAGCCAGCGGTTGTAACGCGTGGTGTACAGTCGAATAAAATCGCCGACCGACTCGATGTCCTTTTTGAATCCGTGCCATTCCTTCGGCTTCTCGCCTGTCACAGGTCGGCTGTAGCCTGTGTTCATCGGGTCAATGAAAACCAGGTCGGTCTCGTCGAGGATCGAATACTCGTTATCTTTCAATTGATACGGCGGCTTCGGCAATTCGCCGTCATTTTTCAACAAGACACGACGCGGTCCCAACACGCCGAGATGCAACCACACAGACGACGAACCGGGTCCGCCGTTGAAGGAAAACGTGAGCGGACGCTTCGCCGTATCTTTGACTCCATCCTTGGTATAGGCGACGAAGAAGATCTGCGCTTTCGGCTTTTCGCCCTCCGCTTCTTTCTCGCGGTCGGTTGTTTCCTCCTTCAGCACCATCGTCCCCGCCGTGACGGAGTACCTCACCGTCCTGCCGCCGATGCGGATTGAATGGCGCGTCGTGACAAGGTTGTCTGCGGCTTTGACTTCTTTTTTTTCTTCCGTTTTGCCCGGGGTTTGTTTTTCTTCTGTCATGTGAATAAGTTCCTTCATATTTATTTGGAATACACACGAGCGAACTGGGATTCAATATCGCCGATTATACGCCGCAACACACATCCAGCCAGCCACTCGAAGGGCTTCAAAATCAAATACGCGCCATCCGCCAATAATGGGCGATGGATCATTCGCGCCAGCCGCTTGCCGATGAAATCGTACGTCTTCCGCAAAATTTTATACGCGCGCGGCGCAACCGCCAGTAGGGCGAGTTCGGCGCATTTGAAAACTTGCAACTGACGATTGACCTGCATGGATTTTCCGTCCGCAAGTTGCATGGTCCACGCGCCGACGAAGGCTGGATGTCCATGCGCGGCGGCGGTGGCGATGTAACAATTCGGCGGCACAGGCGGCAGCTGGGCATATAACTCGTACATCTTAAGAATGTCGTATCGCCAGGCGGCGACATAGGAAGCAACCCACGCGGTGACGCCGAGTCCGCGCGGGAGAATATCGCGGACTTCCTCATTCTGATATAACCAAAAAGTTGCCTGGAGCGCGATCAGGAGCGACCAGAAGGGCGCCGCGATCACCAGCGCCACGATGATGAAGAACAGGAACTCCCGCGCAACGATATAACCGAGCGCCAGGGCAACGAGGATGAGAATCCCAAGGAGATATCCCACCAGGCGCGTGTTCCACCTCCGCACCATCCAATGGTAGATGGGCGGAAAGTATAAAGGGAACAGCCATAGCGGGATAATGGCGTAAATGAATTTATTGTCGAACAAATACAGAAATAACAGCAGGCAATATTGAAACGCCAGTGGTACTCCGCTGTATACGCCCAGCCGAATCAAGAAAAATTCGGCGAATCGCCGGGGAGCGATCAATAGCAGGAGGTAACAAAGAATCGAATACGACAGCAGGACAAGAAAAATCAACGACGCTTCGACGCTTAAAAGCAGGGCAAGATATGCCTGCCGATCTCCCGATTGCCACTCCGGCGCGATGATCTGCACCGCCCAAAAGGAGAAGGTCGGCATGACGACCACAAACAACCCGTAGAAAATCTTCCACCATCCGTGGACGGGAAACTCCGTCGAATTTGTTGGCTCGTTCATTTCATTGGGATGATTCGGGGATTCAAGAGACATTTTTGCTCCCTTTTTGATTTACGAGACGATACACTTCTCTTTTATTCCAGCCGCTTCGTTCCGCCAGTTCGGCTGAAATCTCCCTGGCAGATTTGCCGCCCTTTGATTCTTTTTTGATCGCCTTCAACAATTCGACTTCCGTCCACTTTTCACTTTCCTTGTTCATCTTTCCTTCCAGCACCAGCGTAAACTCTCCCCTCGCCTCCTTCAACTTGAAATACTCCACCGCCCCGCTGAGCGTGCCGCGCCAGTATTCTTCGAACATCTTGGTCATCTCACGCGCGACGCAGATGCGGCGGTCGCCGAGGGTGGACAACAAATCGGTGAGCGAGTCTACGAGGCGGTGAGGCGATTCGAGGAAGATGAGGGTGTAAGGCGAATTAATAATCCGCTCTACAAATTTACGCCGCTCCGTTTTTTTGTGCGGGAGATAACCGAGATAGAGGAATGAGTCTGTGGGGAGACCGGAAACCGCCAAAGCGGAGATCGGGGCTGAGGGACCGGGAACAGGCTTCACGTCATAGCCTGAAGCGAGCGCGGCGCGGACGAGTTCGTAGCCGGGGTCGTTGATCGCCGGCGTGCCCGCGTCCGAGACGAGCGCTACATCCCCCGTGGATAGTTTGTCGAGGATGAAATCCAATTTGGCGAGTTTGTTGTGCTCGAAATAACTTGTAATGGGAGTTTCAATTTCAAAATGCTTGAGCAATTGTCCCGTATGACGCGTATCCTCTGCGGCGATGAGCCTCGCTTCATGCAAAATACGAATCGCACGCGGCGACATATCTTCGAGA
>CAYPCK010000390.1:0-3061 GCA_964409185.1 uncultured Anaerolinea sp.
TGTACGAATGTTGTGGAAATTATGGAGAAACTCTAAATCTTTCCTTATCTTGCCGCATCAGACTTGATCGGCAATGCGATGGTAACTCGCAACCCCGAACCTGCTTCACCCTGCGCGGATATTTGTCCGCCATGCGCCTGCACAATGGACTTGGCGATTGCCAATCCCAACCCCGAACCACCCGGAAGATCACCGTCACGCTGACGCGACGAATCGGTTCGATAAAAACGCTCGAAGATTCTCTCAAGGTCTTCTCGCGGCAAACCATGACCACTGTCTTGAATCGCAAGTTCGACATGATCCTCTACTTCTTTTGCTGAAAGGATGATTCTCCCTCCTTCGGGTGTATGGCGCAGGGCGTTGTCCAAAATGTTGGTGAGGACTTGAGTCATTCGTCCGGGATCAACTTCGATGGCGGGAAGAGGCGAAGCGGCATCCAGTTCGAGGGAGATGTTTTTCTTTTGAGTCTCAAATTGATACAGCGATGCAACTTCGTGAACAAGTCGTTCTGGCTCGATCGGTTGTGGATTGATCGTCAACTCGCCCGCGTCTGCAAGAGAAAGCATCCGCAGATCGTTAACGAGGTGTTCGAGCCGTACGGCTTCTTCGCGAATGACCTCAAAATTTTCTTTTGTCGGTGGCAAGACTCCATCATGAACTGCCTCCGCGTGACCGAGGATCAGACTTAATGGTGTGCGAAGTTCATGAGCGATATCGGCAGTCATTTGTTTGCGCGCGTTGACCGAGCGCGACAGTTCCGCGCTCATTTTGTTGAAGGCTTTGGCGAGTTCACCCAGTTCGTCGTTGGAGCGCACCGTGACTTGCTGTGTCAAGTCGCCCTCCGAAACCGCGTGGGTCGCTTGCGTCAGTTCGCGGATGGGACGTGTGAGCGTGCGCGAGAGAACGATGCCCAAAACGAATGCAATTGCCGCCGCTCCCACCGCGCTATATAGGAATGTGATGTTTGTGCGCTGGATAAACTCCTGTTCGCGCGGGTTTCCCTCGAACGGCACACGAATGGGAACGAGGTAGCCAATGACCTGTCCGTTTTCCGTGAGGGATTCGCCCAGAGCCAGTTCGGCTTCAGCGATTTGATCGCCGACTTTGTATTCTCCATTGGAGACGATGACCACCCCGTTTTTGTCAACGAGAACAAACGGAGGAAGTGAACCTGGGGGAGGATCATAACCCTGTCCCTGCGGCACTGGTTCGTTGAAAGCGCCATCGCTTCGGATGAAAACAATATCAGCGCCCTCCCATGCATCGTTATTCACGTAATAATTGGTGAGTTCTTTGGCAATCTCCGATTTCTGCCGGTCCGACACGAATTTGATGAACTCTGCGCGGGTGTTCCAGCGCGCGGAAAGTGTAACGATCAGCAAAATGACAATGGCAATTCCAAGAAATGACAGGATGAGTTTCGAGGTAATGGATCGCATTCTCACTCCCTTTTGAACCGATAGCCGACGCCGTACACGGTTTCGATGTATTGGGGCGCGCGCGGGTCGTTCTCTATTTTTCCGCGCAGGTTCTTGATATGAGTATCAATTGTACGCTCGTAGCCTTCGTAGCGGACGCCTTGAATAATGTCGAGCAGGTCGAGACGCGAATAGACCCGTCCGGGCGATGCGATGAGCGCGGTGAGGATGTCGAACTCGGAAGGTGTAAGGTCAACGAAATCGGCTCCCACTTTGACTGTGCGGCTGTCGCGATCTAGGATAATATCTGCCGCTTTCAACACGTTGGCGGCGGGTTCTTTTTCCCCGGCGCGGCGCAACACCGCGCGGACGCGCGCCACCAGTTCGCGCGGGCGGAAAGGCTTGGTCATGTAATCGTCCGCGCCGACTTCGAGGCCGATCACCTTTTCTTCATCATCCACGCGGGCGGTGAGCAGGATGATCGGTGTGTTGCTCTCTGCGCGATGTTTGCGCATGAACTCGTAGCCGTCCATCTCGGGCATCATGACATCGAGCACGATCAGATCGGGTTTGTCGCGCCGCGCGGCAGTCAGCGCCTCTTTTCCATTGTGCGCGGTGGCAACGCGATAGCCTTCCTGTTTGAGATAACTCTCAACCAATGAGACCAATCGTTTTTCATCGTCCACAACGAGGATGGTTTTTGACATAGCCAGGTCAGTATACCAATTTCCTCACCTTACGAGCCCGCTTTTTCTTGCAGGAATTCGATCAACGCGCTGATCAGCATGGGCGGGACCACGTTCACGCGTCGTTCCACGCCTGAGGCTTGCGCGGTGGCAATTTGATCCGGACTCAAGCCCAAGCCTTGCCCGCCGCCCGGACCGCCTCCGTCTGGAGGTCCGCCGCCTGGTCCGATGAAAATGATATCACCGCCTCCGCCGTCACCTCCGCCTTGCGGAGGAAGAGGGGTTTCTCCCTCACCAGATAAGAAGACGGGTTCGTCTTCACCGACAATGCCCTGTTCCTGCAAAGCAGTGAACATATCTGCAGGTGTGAGTTGCATTTCTTTTATGCTTTGGATCTGTTCCGGAGTCATCGTCTCCTGGATTTGTTTAATCAGAGCATCTGTCTCTTCCTGCGCGGCGGAGTCGCTTTCGTTCAGGCTTTGCAGTACCTGCCAGAGAGGGATGAGTTCTGCGGCTTGTTCTGGTGTGACGGCGAGATCGGTACTCTCGAGTTGAAACGTTCCGATCAGCAGTTGCGTCGGGATGGGGAGCGCGTTTTCGTATGAGTCGGTTAATAGGTCGAAATCAGACTGAGGCGAGTCTGACGCGCCGCCGCAGGCGGTTAAAGTCAAAACGAGAATTGTCAAAATGGTTATAGTTATTTTTTTCATGGTGTCTCCTGTTGGATTTATGTCATTGCGAGGGCGATGTTTGTTCGCCCGAAGCAATCTCAGAATCATCGAAGGGATTGCTTCGTCGCTTCCGCTTCGACTTCGCTACGCCCCGCTCAGTGACTCCTCGCAATGACAGGATGGATTTATTCATATCTCAGCGCTTCTATCGGATCCAGTTGCGCCGCCTGATTAGCGGGGTAATAACCGAAGAACGCGCCGACCACCGCGGCTGACCCGAACGCCA
>CAYPCK010000391.1:0-3054 GCA_964409185.1 uncultured Anaerolinea sp.
CATGCCAACCCTCGCCGAACTGATCGCTGAAAAATTATCCCACACCAACGTGGATGTGATCTTCGGCTTGCCCGGCGGCGAAAATGTGGAAG
The DNA here is from genome assembly GCA_964409185.1 of uncultured Anaerolinea sp. Lineage (GTDB taxonomy): Bacteria > Chloroflexota > Anaerolineae > Anaerolineales > Villigracilaceae > Defluviilinea. Next base: position 93 of record CAYPCK010000391.1, read on the forward strand.
TCCTCGACGCGCTGCGACAGCGCGGCATTGATTTTGTGCTGGTGCGCAACGAACCCAGCGCGGTCTTCATGGCAGACGCGCATGCCCGCCTCACCGGAGGCATTGGCGTCGCCCTCACCACACTGGGACCCGGCGCGACGAATGCGTACGCCGGTATCGCTCACGCGTGGCTCGATCGTTCCCCCGTTTTGTTGATCACCGCCCAAACCGACCCGAAACTCGTCGGCTCGCACACGCATCAAGTGCTTGACCTGCAAGCCATTTTCCAACCGGTCACCAAACTTTCTGCGTCGCTCACGCCCGAAAATGCAAACGAAACTCTTGAGCAGGCGCTTAGACTTGTTCGAGCGGGCAGGCCGGGTCCCGTGCATGTGAGCATCCCAGCGGTGTTTGCCAATCAACAGGTGAATGAAAGCACGCTCCCATCGCCTTCCTCAGAACCTCTCCTCCAGCCGCCGTCCCTTCGACAGGCTCAGGGCAAGCCCTCGGCGGCAAGGTTGGTTGATGAAAGCCAAATCACTAAAGCAAAAGAAATTATTTCTACAAGCCGCCGCCCAGTTATCGTTGCTGGTTTGGGCTTGGAGCCCGATAAACCCTACGAAAAATTGCGCGCGCTGGCAGAGTCGCTGAATGCGCCGGTGATTGACACGCCCAAAAGCAAGGGCGCGCTGCCAGCGGATCATCCGCTGTTCGTCGGCACGCTGGGTCTCACGATGTCCGACCCTGCGTATGAAATTCTTGATTCTTCCGATTGCATCCTCGCGGTTGGGTTCGACGTGGTCGAACTCGTCAAGCCGTGGAGTCAATCTCAACCGCTGATCTGGATTTCCAACTGGGAAAATATAGACCCGCGCATTGAATCCGCGTGCGAGTTGGTCGGCAATTTGAATCAGATATTGGAAGGCTTACTTAATTCAAAAATCAGTGTAGAAGCTGACTGGGGTGAGAAGCAGGTATCCGCGTGGAGAGAATCGCATCGCCTCAAACAGAAAACCGCAACCGCTCCGAATCGCATCTCCCCAGCCGACGCGTTATCTGCCATCCGCGCGAACACGCCGCCTGAGACCATCTTCACCACCGATGTCGGTTCGCACAAAATTTTCACCTCGTTGAACTGGCGTGCGCTTGAACCGAACACCTTCCTCGTCTCGAACGGACTCTCCGTGATGGGTTTCGGCGTCGCATCCGCCATCGCCGCCGCGCGCGCGACACGAAAACCGACCGTGTGCATCACGGGCGATGCTGGCTTGGCAATGGTGATCGGCGAACTCGCACTTGCGATTGAAATGGATTTGCCGTTGATCGTGGTTGTGATGAACGACTCCGCGCTCGACCTGATCCGTTTCGCGCAGGTCAAACGCGACCTGAAAGTGTTCGGCACCGAATTTATCAACCCGAATTACGAATTGATCGCCCGCGGCTATGGCTTTGCGTATGCGAGGATTGAAAACAAGATCGAATGCGATGTGGCGGTGAAAAAAGCCGTCGCCGAAAGAAAGCCCGCGTTGCTGGAAGTGATGATTGATGCGGGCGGGTATCGTTGAAGGTAAAGGCGGCTTTAGCCGTCTTTGTAGGTGTAGCACGGACGTTGACGTCCGTGCGGGCAGGCGCATTGGCGTTACACTGTCCGCGGAATGTTATACGTTGATCCCGTCGCTCGCCCGACGATAAACCGTCGGGCTATCCCTACGAAGCCCGCTAAAGCGGACTATGCGAGCGATTATCGTTAACGGAATGCCCGGTGGTTGAGTGCAAGCAGTCGAAACCACAAGTAAGCAAAGAAATTTTGTAACAAAATCACACTTGCGTACCTGTGATTTCGATACGGGGCGGAACTTCACCGCCCCTACTCAACCACCGATTAATTTTTGAAAAGTAGATAAACTAAAAGATGCCCCCCACTCCCCACCTCCTCGCCGTAGACATCGGCGGGACGTTCACCGATATCGTCGTGTTCAACCTCGAGACGAATCACGTCGCTGTCGCCAAAGTGCTGACGAGTTACCCCGACCCGTCGCTGGCGGTGTTGAGCGGAGTTGATCAGTTAATGAAAGACAACCACATTGACCCCGCTTCGATTCGACAAGTCATTCACGGAACAACGCTGGTGACGAACACGCTCATTGAACGCAAAGGTGCGCGCACGGCGTTGATCGCCACCGAAGGGTTCCGCGACGCGCTCGAGATCGGCAACGAAGGTCGCTATGATATTTACGATCTGGGTCTGGTCAAGCCGCAACCGCTGGTGGAACGTCGCCTGCGCTTCGGAATCCCTGAACGGATGACAGCGGGCGGCGAAGTGCTGCGTCCGCTCGATACGCAAGCCGTGACCGATTTATGCAAACAGTTGAACGCCGAGGGGATCGAATCGGTGGCGATCTGTTTGCTCCACGCGTTCACCAACCCCCGACATGAACTCGATGTCTACGAGATCGTGCGCGACGAACTGCCGAACGCTTCGATTTCGATCTCACATCAGGTTTCGCCCGCCATGCGCGAATACCAGCGCGCGTCTACAACGGCTGCCAATGCGTACGTGCAACCCATCACGTCGAATTATCTCGAACGGATTCAAGTAGGCTTGTCGGAAGCGGGCTTGAACGCGCCGCTCAATGTCATGCTATCCAGCGGCGGCACAACCGACATCGCCACCGCCACACGCTTTCCGATTCGACTCGTTGAGTCGGGTCCGTCGGGCGGGGCGCTGGCGGGCGTGTATTGGGGCAGGCAAAACGGCTTCAAAGATATTTTTGCATTTGACATGGGTGGCACAACGGCGAAAGCGATTCTTACACACAACGGCGAGTTGAGTATCACCTCGCAGTCGGAGGTCGCTCACGTGCACCGCTTCAAGCGCGGCAGTGGACTTCCGCTCCTTGTGCCGACCATCGAGATGATCGAAATCGGCGCGGGCGGAGGAAGTATCGCGCATGTCAACAATCTGGGATTACCCGCCGTCGGA
>CAYPCK010000392.1:0-3054 GCA_964409185.1 uncultured Anaerolinea sp.
CGACTGAAGTTCGTCGGATTTGGGGGAGGTGTCCGATAGGACGGAGGGGGTCATTTTGTCAAAAACGGCTGATACTCCGCGATCTTGCCTTCGATGAGATGCCGCAACTGCCGCGCCTGCACTTCAAAGCACTTTTGATAGGTAAGCGCGCGTCCTGCCAGCGGGTGGATGACTTCGGTTTGCAAACGGGCATTGTATTTGGCGAGGAACTTTTTCATGGCGCGCGGTTTCAGATAGAATCCCCCTCTCCCTTCGGGAGAGAGTTGGGGTGAGGGCGAATCAATTTCCTTCGGCGTGATGATGCGGTTCTTCGTCAGGGTCAGCACAACCGAGTCCACGATCAGGCTTCTGAACTCCTCCACTAGATCCAGCGCGAGCGCGGGACGTCCGTACACGTCGGCATGAAAGAAACCGTCGTACGGGTCGAGCCCCACCACTTCGAGGGCGGTCATCATGTTCTGCGTGAGCAGGCTGTAACCCAAACTCAATAGCGCGTTGGCGGGGTCTTTCGGCGGGCGGCGCGTGCGCGTTTTGAATTCCCACTCCTTCGGGAGAGCCGCGCGCAAGATTTCGAAATAGGCTTTTGCGCCGATGCCCTCGCGCCCGCGCAGGCGATCCATGTCCGTTTCGTTTTCGGCTTCTGCAATGGCGCGGTCGAGTTGCTCCATCGCTTTCTTTGAAATTTCAGGATTCGTTCGCAGGATGCGCTTCGCCAGCGTACGCTGATTCTTGAGTTTGCCCAGCACGATGGCTTTGGCAACGGAGAAACAGAACGACGCCTCTGCCGCCCTTTTATATTGCTCGCGCCGTAGGAAGATATTCCCCTCGCTGGGCGGCATTAGCCTGCCCAGCAACTTCCCCGCCCGGCTAACGATCGAAAACGACACCCCCGCTTCGAGCAACGATAACATCGCCTGCGTCGTTACGCCTACGCTCCCGATGATGACCACATCGCTCACATGCACGAGCGGCGCGCTGAATAACACGTCCTCGTCCCTGCTCATCACGAGGATGCGCTTGTATTCCTTCTCGATCCGGGAACCGGGTTCGGTCACGTAGAGGGTGGGCATTTTCCCTCCCTCACGCTAACCCTCTCCCAAAGGGAGAGGGGAAAGCGCTCCCTTCTCCCCTCGGGAGAAGGGCTGGGGATGAGGGCATATTACGCGTACCCCTGCGGAACAACATAATCATGAAACAACTCAGGATTAAATGTTCCTTTCACTTCGATCCGTTTATCTGCCGCCTCGAAACTATAGGTATCGCGCTCGAAGTGCACGCCGAGGAAATCGAAACCCTCGTCGAAGTGCCGAATTCTGGTTTTGTTCGGTTCGAGGACGAGATGCAGTTTTTTCAAAATGAACGCCGTGCGCTTCATGGCTTTCTCAGCCTGCGCCTTCGTTTCACAGAATACGCAGAAATCGTCGGCGTAACGCACTGGTGAGTAACCCGCTTCGATCAGCCGTTCGTCCAACTGGTGCAAGAGGATGTTGCACAGCAAGGGCGAGATCACCGCGCCCAGCGAGATGCCCACGCCCGGCGCAGATTGTCCCTGCGCCAGCCATTGCTTGATCAAACCGGTCACGAGGGGTTGGTCCACCTTCGCTTGAAAATAGCGCAGGATCAAATGATGTTTCAGGCTGGGGAAGCAGTTATCAATATCGGCATCCAACACCCACTGCCTGCCCGCCTCACGATGGGCGATGATGGCTGGCACCGCGTCGCGCACGCCGCGCCCGGGGCGGTAGCCGAAACTGCATTCCATGAACTCGCGGTCGAAGGTGTCGTCCACCACACGTAATACCGCGCGCTGGATCACGCGGTCGGTGACGGTGAGGATGGAAATCGTGCGCGGTGTTCCGTCCTTTTTCGAGATGTGGAATTGTTTCAACGCGCGGGCGCGATAAGTATTCGCGCGCACCTCCATCGCAAGCGCATCGAGCCTTTCTTCCCAATTACGCGCCCAGCGTTTCACGCTCACGCGGTCAATACCTGCCGCGCCTTTTTTGGCGAGCACCTCCTCCCAGGCGCGGCGCAGGTTTTCAGGGTCGAGGATGCGCGAGAGCCAGTTCATTTGTAGTGCATGTCATTGCGAGGGCGCTCTTGCTCTTTGCCCGAAGCAATCTCCTCACATTGGTACCACTGCGAGCGTTTGTTGCGAAGCAGTCTTCTGCGCAAGGGGCGATTGCTTCTCGTAGACTCGCAATGACATGAAACGGGTGGTTTCGATACGAGCGGCGGGGGTTGAGTAGCGTTTGTTGCGTATCGAAACCCGCCGCTCTACTCAACCACCGGCATTGACTCTTCTCGTCTGCCCCAGCCCGAACGAAGTCTTCGCGCCCGTGCCGCAATAAAAGGAATAATCAGCGAGCAGGTTACACAGCCTCAGCCAGAACTCATCCTCCGCAAGAATACGAAAGCGGCAATCGCCCGTGAAGCCGATCCACGTGGCGTTTTTGTACTGCGCCACCTGCGTTTGCAGGGTATAGCGATTCAACGCCAGCCGCGCCTCTTTCAACTCGTCCACGGCGCGAGGCAGGCTGGCTGTGGATAATTTGTTCCAGCGTTTCAACCATGATTCCAAAACGGTTTCGGGAACCGGAAGCGGCATATGAACTTCGCCGGCATGAAACGTGGTAAGCGAAGCAAATGCCATGTCCAGCGCGTCGGAGGGTAGCGGGTCTGCCTTGAAATACCGCTCCACCAGCGATTCATACGACGACTCGCGCGCCCAGGGATGTTTCCCCGCCCCCGCCACACTCTGTACGTGAAACGCGACCTTGTTTAATTCGATGGTCCTCCCTTGGATGCCCGGCAACACCGACTCTTTCAATCTCGCGGTCAACTCCGGTGTCAGGCTGGTGATGCGAAACCACGCGCTCTGCCCCGCCTCCACCAGGTTAAATCCTTTTTGCGCGCGAAACGTGCCTTTGAGGTCAGAAATGGTGTAAGGGCGCAACTCATTCCCATCGTGCAGTCCGTCCGCCTGCGCCTTGTCAGATTCGCCGATCCAATTCAAAACTTCAGAGCGCAGCGCCGCGCCCATATACTGCGGCA
>CAYPCK010000393.1:0-3048 GCA_964409185.1 uncultured Anaerolinea sp.
TTTGCCATGTCGCACAGCGTGCCGTATCAGGCGGAGCGGTGGATGCCCGGGCGCGTGACTTACTACCTGGCTTCGTATTGGCCCACCGATGAAGATTTACATCTCGCATACTGGAAAGCCCCAGCCAATCGTTGGGTGACGGAACAGTTCAAACGGATTCTCCGGGCAATGGCGGTTTCCCGCCTGGAACGATCCGGGTATCCTCCGCGTTTGCAGTTCGAGCATGTCCTTTGTTGTAGCGAGTATGTGCGCGATGCGCTGGTAGCGGCTGGGAAATTCCCCGTGGATACTTCCGTGGTGTATGCCGGCGCCGACCCGGCGCCGTTTCAACATCTCCCGCAGAAACAGGATTTCATGAAACCCGGGCAACGGCTTCGCCTGCTCTATTTCGGCAGGCTGGTGCCGGATAAAGGCGTGCATACCGCGATCGAGGCGATGGGTTTGCTCGCCAAAGCCGGTTACGCCGACCGGGTGGAATTGACCATACTCGGCGATGGGCATCCTGATTACAAGGCTCGCTTGCATCAACGAGTGCAGGAATTGGGCGTTGAAAACCTCGTCCGCTTTTCCGGCAAGGTTGCGCGCGAGGATATTCCTCAAACGCTCGGAAATTTTGATGTCTTTCTTTTCACGTCCACCTGGCCCGAACCGTTCGGGCGGACGATAGTCGAAGCGATGATGGCGGGGCTGGTGGTCATCGGTTCCAATGTGGGGGGCAGTCGCGAGATCTTTCGGCATTACGACTCTGATATGCTGTTCGAGCCGGATGATGCCCAGGGACTCTCCGACCGGATCGCGCGCCTCCTTTCGGACCCGGAGTTGGGTCGCCGGTTGGCGGCGTCGGGTCCCCGCCTCGCTTCGGAGCGATTTACCATCCATCAAATGACGAACGGGATCGAAGGTTTTCTGAAACGCATTGTGGCATCGGGGAAGCGCGTCTCATGAAAATTTTGTTCCTCACCAATTTTTATCCCCCGGTCAGCCGCGGGGGATATGAGCAATGGTGCCAGGAAGTGGGCGATGGGTTGCGGGCGCGAGGTCACGAAGTGACGGTGCTCACCAGCGCGCATAGGCGGGATGCGTTGCCAATACCCGACCCAGCCTGGGTGCGCCGCGAACTCCACCTCGAGATGGAAATCGCCTCGCTTCAAAACGCGGTCTGGTTCTTTACCCGCCGCAAAAAACGCGAACAAGAGAATTTGAGGTTGCTTCGCCGGGTGGTGGAAACCTGGAATCCGGAAGCGGTCCTCATTTGGGGGATGTGGAATTTCCCGCGTTCTCTGCCTGCGCTTGCCGAGGCGCTTCTTCCGGAGCAAACCGTTTACTACATGGGCGATTACTGGCCCGCGCTCCCGAGTCAGTTTGAAAATTACTGGAATGCGCCTCCCCGTTCTATGATTACCGGGTTGCCGAAGTTGATCCTGCGTCCTCTCGCCAAACGCATGCTGGCGCGGGAGCCGAAACCGCGTTTGGGAATTTCACGCGCGTTATTCCCGTCGGCGTTTATGCAGGGCGAATATCGAAACTTGGGGATTTTTCCTCGGGAGAGTCGCGTGGTGTACGGCGCTGTGGATACCAGTCCGTACGCGGCGCTCGCGCGTTCGCCGAAATCAAATGGCAATGTATCTCTTTTGTATGTTGGGCGTCTTGCACCGGAAAAAGGCGTCCACACTGCGATCGAAGCGGTGGCGCGCCTCGTTCGGGATTTCAATCTCCGGAACTTGATCTTGACGATCGTCGGCGACGGAGAGCCGGAATATGTCCATTCGCTGCATGCCCTCGTTGATCGCGAATCCCTCGCGCCTATTGTGACCTTTCTACCTGCCCAGCCCAAGGAAACGTTACCCGCCCTTTATGCGCGGTCCGATATCTTCCTCTTCACGTCCATCTGGCAGGAGCCGTTCGGCAGGGTGATCGTCGAGGCGATGGCGTCCGGGCTGGCTGTGGCGGGCACCGCCGTAGGTGGGGCGGCGGAAATTCTGCGCCACGATGAAAACGCGCTGGTGTTCACCCCCGGCGACCCAGCCAGCCTCGCTCAAACGCTGAAACGCCTGATCGAGGACTCCGACTTGCGTGAGCGATTGGGGAGCGCCGCGCGCAACTCCGTTATGGATAAATTTGACCTTCAACGAATGACGTTGGAAATCGAACGATATTTGCAGTCCCTGACCGCCTCATGAAGATTCTTTTCCTTTCGCGCTGGTTTCCCTACCCGGTCAACAACGGCTCCAAAGTGCGGATCTATAACCTGTTGCGCGGGTTGAGTCAGCATCACGAGGTGACTCTGTTGAGTTTTTCAGACCAGACCGGGGGGAAGCCGGAAGCGCCGGAAATCCGAAACCTGTGCTCAAAGATTCTCGTCGTACCGTGGAAAGAATTTGACCCGGGCACAACTCGCGCGCGGCTGGGTTTTTTTTCCGTCGAGCCGCGATCGGTCGTCGATACCTTTTCGCCGGAAATGGCTGAAGCGATCGCTCGAGAACTTAAGGAAGCCGATTACAACCTGATCATCGCCTCACAATTGCAGATGGCGGCATACCACCCATATTTTCAGAACGTCCCTGCCTGGTTCGAAGAACTGGAGATCGGCTTGTTCCATGATCGCGCATTCTCAGCGGATGGGAAGGTCCGCTGGCGACAGGCGCTTACCTGGTTTAAATTCCGAGCGTACCTGTCTCGACTGCTCCGCGCATTTCAGCTTTGCACCGTTGTTTCAGACACCGAACGCCAGCTCGTTCTTCGCATTTTTCCCCATCATGCTTCCCGGGTCGAAGTGGTCCCCAATTGCATTGATGTGGCGGAGTATTCGAAAGCGAAGGCGGGGAAAAAAGAGAACACGTTGATCTTTACGGGTCCGTTCAAATATCGCGTGAATTACGAAGCAATGCGCTGGTTCGTGGGGAAGGTGTTCCCGCAGGTGTTGGAGAAGGTCCCGGATGCGACACTGATCATCACGGGCGACCATGAAAACCTGCCTCTTCCGTCGAATCGAAACATCGTTCTGGCGGGATATGTAGATGATATAAAGGCGCTAATCGCCTCCTCCGC
>CAYPCK010000394.1:0-3022 GCA_964409185.1 uncultured Anaerolinea sp.
GCAGTCAGCGGTTTGTCGTTACACAACGCCTGCAAAGCGCGGCGTTGAACTTTCAGGAATCTATTGATTGAAGCCAATTCACTACGCGGCACGTTGAGAGCGGAAAAACTGCGCCTTGCAGATGCCGAGTTGAGAAAAGTGCGTTTGTATTTGCGGTTATGTGAGAAATGGAGATGGATCAACACGGGTCAGTATCGCCATGTTTCGGAGATGATTTCCGAAATTGGAAAGTTATTGGGCGGCTGGCTGAAATTGTCACTTACGAGATGAATGTCTCGTTGTGAAGGGCGCATCTAAAGGAATTGTGTTCTGCGCGGCGGCTCGTTCAACAACAATCATAGGAATACCCGCTGTGCGAACCGCAACAGGAACAACCCGAACAATACCAACAACAACATCGGTTTTCGTGTTGCGTCTTCCCACATCATTGCAAGTAACGTTACCGCGTTATGCCAGAAATACGAACAGACTACGGTTTGCTCGTCGAGGCTTTATTGATGGCTGGGTGATGTCCTGGCTGACGCCAGCATACCCCTCTCCCTTTGGGAGAGGGCAGGGTGAGGGTGTCGGGCAAATAAATGAAAGTCCCGCAACCTGAGCATCGCTCCGTTGCGGGACAAACTTTTCATTTCCTCCCTTTTGTTTTCTTCTTCACAGATTTCACCTTTTTGACTGGCTTCTTTGCCTTCGCCGAGGATTTCTTCGCGGCGACCCTCTTCTTGGTTGACGCAGGCTTGGCTTTCTTCACTGCCTTCTTGCCTACTTTCTTCTTTCCACTTTCCACCTTCCCCTCCCCCACAAACTTCTCCACCATCCAGTTCACATTGACCGAGACGGCTTCCTCGCCGGGCTTCACTTCCACGACCACATCGCCCTTCGTCGCCGCGCGTTTGCGCAGACCCGCCGCATCGAGCCTTGTTGATTTCGGCGCGCCCTTGCTCAAGTGGATGGTCGCCATGTGATTCGGTTTACCGGTCACAACGCCAACCAACTTTTCTTTACTTGGCAATTCCCAGGCGATCACGCCCTTGCCGTACCGTCCCTGAGTTGGGAAGTCTTTTTCCTCCACGCGTTTGGCTTTGCCGTCGTTCGTGAGCAGGAGCACTTCGCCTTCCGTTGGCAAAATTTCCATGCCGACTACTTCATCTTTATCGTCCAATTTCATGCCGTTCACGCCCGCCGCGACGAGTCCCATCGGGCGCACATCATCTTCTTTGAATCGAATTGCCATGCCCAGCGCGGTGACGAGCAGGATTTCCTTTTTCTTGTTATCAGTTAAGCCAACTGAAATCAATCGGTCGCCTTCATTGACTTTCACCAGCACAAACGCCTGTGAGGATGGTCCGGGCAATTCGCTGATGAGACTCTTCTTGATCATGCCGAATCGCGTGCATGTGATCACGCACGTCTCTTCGGGCAATGCCGATTTTCTCGAAGGCAGGGCGAACACCGCCGCGAGTGCATCATTCTCCGTGAGTGGCGAAACTTTGTAGAACATCGAGCCTTGAGTCAACTTCTCCGCTTGCGGGATGATATGCACAGCCACCGCCGCGGCGCGTCCCGATTTCGCAACAAAATATACGGTGTCTGTTGTAGACGCCTTCACCAGCCAGCGCGGCGCGTCGTTGCCCGAATGTTTCGGCTGTTTATCGTCGGCGGTGCGCGAGACCAAGCCTTCGTCGGTCACGCCGATCCACACTTGCTGGTCTGGCAAGAGGTCGCGTGCCGTCAATGATTTTGCGGGTTTGCCATCTTTCGTTTTGGCGAGATTCACGATCTGCGTACGGCGTCGGTCGCCGTATTGCGCTTTCACTTTCAAGAGTTCATCGGCGACCACGCCGCGCATCAACTTCGGCGATTTCAACAGCGTCGTCAACTCTTTGATGACGCCGGTCACCTCTTTGTATTCCGTATCGATCTTCTTGCGTTCGAGCGCGGCGAGCCTGCGCAGTTGCATATCGAGGATCGCGGTCGCCTGCAACTCCGATAATTTGAATCGTTTCATCAATTTGGCGCGCGCCGTGTCCACGTCCGATGCGGAGCGGATGATGTTGATGACTTCATCCAGATTCTTCAACGCGACGAGGTATCCCTCAAGGATGTGCGCCCGCGCTTTGGCTTTTGCCAGATCGAATTCCGCACGCCTCTTTATGACGTTCAGCCTGTGTTCAATGTAGACGCGTAATGCCTGCTTGAGAGTCAACGTGCGCGGCTCGCCATCCACCAAGGCAAGTAAATTAATGCTGAACGTGGTCTGCATCGGCGTGCGTTTGTACAGGTCGCGTAACACCACATCGGGATCGGCATTCTTCGTCATCTCCAGCACGATGCGCATGCCCTGACGATCCGATTCATCGCGCAGGTCAGATAAGCCTTCGAGGTAGCCGTCGCGCGCGAGTTCGGCGATACGCTCGATCAGGCTCGATTTGTTGATCATGTACGGCAGTTCGGTGACGATGATGCGGCTCTTGCCGCGTTCCATTTCTTCGACATGGACTTTTGCCTGCACGACCACGCGCCCGCGCCCGGAGCCGTAGGCGGATTCGATTCCCTCTTCGTCTTTTTCTTGCACGATCAAGCCGCCCGTGGGGAAGTCTGGTCCCTGCACGAACTTCATCAATTGTTCGACGTCAATGTCGTCGAGCTTTTCCCACTTTTCGATCATGTAGACGAGGGCGTCCACAATTTCCCCGAGGTTGTGAGGCGGGATCGAAGTCGCCATGCCCACCGCAATACCCGTCGCGCCGTTGACCAGCAGGTTCGGGATCGCCGCGGGCAGAACGCCGGGCTCGGTCAGCGTGTCGTCGAAGTTGGGGTTGAAGTCAACTGTTTCTTTGTTGAGGTCGAACAAAATATCGAGCGCGGCGGAGGTGAGGCGGGCTTCGGTGTAACGCATCGCGGCGGGAGGGTCGCCATCCACGGAACCAAAATTCCCCTGTCCATCCACGAGCAATTGGCGCATCGAAAAATCCTGCGCCATACGCGCCATCGCTTCGTACACCGCCGAGTCGCCGTGCGGATG
>CAYPCK010000395.1:0-3016 GCA_964409185.1 uncultured Anaerolinea sp.
CTGCCATTGAAGAAAGTCTGAAAGAAAGGATATGATCACCAAACGGAACGATACACTCATCAAGCGCAACAACAAGATCGGCGGCTGGGCAATCTTTCTTTCCATCGTCATCCTCGTGGGAGGTTTTTTCCTCAACCTCAACAACCTGACCGGCGAAGACCTGCGTTTTTTCTACATCACGCTGGCTTCTTTTGTGGTGGGATTCATCCTGGTGCAGGTTGGCTTGTATTTCATGAACCGGTACGGCGGACGTCCGCGCATGGATGAAAAACTCGACGCCGCGCTCAAGGGCTTGCCCGGCGACTTCACCCTATATCACTTCATGACGCCGACCGCGCATTTGCTGGCGGGTCCGGCAGGAATCTGGGTGCTGCTCCCCCATCGTCAGCGCGGGATTGTTGCGTTCACGAAAAATCGCTGGCGAGTCACCAAGGGCGGAGTCCTCCAGGCATACATGAGCATCTTCGGGCAGGAAGGCATCGGCCGCCCGGATATGGAAGCGGAATACGAAGTAAAAGCGGTGCAAAAAGCATTGGCAAAAAAACTTGGCGAGGATGCCGCGCCAAACATTCGGCCCATCCTTATATTCACCAACGAATCCGTGGAGGTTGAAGCTAACGACTCGCCGATCCCCGCCGTGAAAATCAAGCAACTCAAGGAGTTCATGCGGCAACGCGCGAAAGAAAAGCCGATCAGCCCGACCCAACTCGCGGCAGTGAAAGCCGCGTTACCTCAATAACCCTCACCCTGTATGATCTCCTCAATGGCGCTTGATAGATTGGCAGTTTTTGAACGCGAATAACGCCAATGGACGAATGGCGCGAATTTTGTAGGCTTTTATTCGCGCCATTCGCGTTGAGGATTTTCCAACTTTGAGAAAGCCATGCTCACCCCTGCCCCTCTCCCAAATCGGGAGAGGGGTTTCATGATACACTTGTTCTAAATATGAACTCAATCGTAGCCATAGACATCGAAACGACGGGATTAAACGACGAACGCGATGCGATCATCGAGATCGGCGCGGTGAAATTCAAAGGTCATCGCGTCGAGGCTGAATGGACCTCGGTTATCAACCCGGGCAGGCACATCCCCGAATTTATCACCGGGCTGACCGGCATCAGCGACGCGGAGACGCGCAACGCGCCGAAATTGCGCGACGTCATTCACGAGATCGAAGCGTTCGTGGGCGATGCGCCCGTGGTGGGACACAACATCCGCTTTGATCTAGGGTTCATCCAAAAGCAGGCGGGGGTACTGCACAACAACGAGGTCATTGACACATATGAACTCGCCGCGGTATTGATGCCCACCGCCAGCCGCTACAACCTCGGCGCGTTGGGCAAACAACTTGGCATCCTGCTTCCCGCCACCCACCGCGCCCTCGACGATGCGCGATTGACCATGGCGGCGTTCAATAAATTGTACGAGCTGGCGCAGGAATTGCCGTTGGATTTGGATTCCGAAATCGCGCAACTCAGCGAACCCATCGAGTGGGATGCCTTCTGGGTCTTTCAACAGGTTTTGCAGGCAAAGTCAAAAGAAGGGATCAAAGCGAAGAAAATCAAAAAGAAAGAGACGATCCACTTCGACGAGGCTAAGTACCCTCCGATCGACAACCCGGAAGAACCAACTCCGCTCAACCCCGATGAGGTCGCCTCGGTGCTCGAGTACGGCGGACCGTTCTCGCAATATTTCGAATCGTTCGAGCAGCGTCCCGAACAGGTGGCGATGATGCGCGCTGTCGCCGATGCGCTTTCGGTGGGAAGCCATCTCATGGTCGAAGCGGGTACAGGCGTCGGCAAATCGTTTGCTTATCTCGTTCCCGCTGCGATGTTTGCAACGCAAAACAACACGCGCGTCATTGTTTCCACGAACACGATCAACCTGCAAGACCAACTCATCCAACGAGATTTACCGAATTTGAGTCGCGCGCTGAATTTGGATTTTCGATTCTCGGTCTTGAAAGGGCGCTCGAACTATCTCTGCCCGCGAAGGTTGGAAAATCTACGAAACTACGGTCCGCGCACTGCTGATGAAATGCGCGTGCTGGCAAAGATCCTCGTGTGGCAGATGGATAACCAAAGCGGAGATCGAAGCGAATTAAACCTCACGGGACCGACCGAGCGCGAGGTGTGGGTACGAGTCTCGGCGGAGGATGACGCGTGCACGACCGAAACGTGCATCAAACGCACGGGCGGCGCGTGTCCGTTCCATCGCGCCAAGTCTGCCTCGCAGACCGCCAATGTGCTCATCGTCAACCACGCGCTCCTGCTTTCGGACATCGCCACGGGCAGCAAAGTCCTGCCTGAGTATTCGCACCTCATCATAGACGAGGGACATCATCTCGAATCCGCGACGACAAACGCGCTCTCGTTCCGATTGAATCAATTCGACATGGAGCGCATGATGAAAGAGATCGGCGGATCGAACGCCGGCGTGCTCGGGCGACTGCTGACCGAGACACAGACCGCGCTTCGCCCCTCCGATTTCGGCTTGCTTCAACAAAAGGTCAGCCGCGCCACCGACATGGCGTTCCGCATCGAGCAATTCAATCGCGAATTCTTCAACACGCTGGCAGAGTTCGCGAGACTGCAACGCGAGGGGCAGCCGCAATCGAATTACGCATGGCAGGCGCGCGTCCTGCCGCAAACCCGCACCCTGCCCCACTGGGAAGACGTGGAGATGGCGTGGGGCAACACCGATGAAACGCTCGGACTGTTGATCAACGCCCTTTCTGAAATCTACAAAGCCGCCACCGACTTGTACGCCGAAGGGCACGACCAACTTGAAGACCTGATCGCGGATTTGGGCAACGTGGCGCGACGCCTCACAGAGGCTGAAGCAAACATCCACGGGATGATCAGCAAACCCGTGGCGGGAACCGTGTACTGGATCGAAGTCCCCGCGAACGGGAACAAACTTTCATTGAACGCCGCGCCGCTGAGCGTGGCGTCGCTCGTCGAAAAATATTTATGGCACGAAAAACGCTCCGTGATCCTCACCTCCGCCACGTTGA
>CAYPCK010000396.1:0-3009 GCA_964409185.1 uncultured Anaerolinea sp.
GATTGCCCTGGGGCTAACTTCACCATCCAATACACGTTTCCCGCGTCCTCTTCATCGAATTCATCCCCCGCATCGGCGCCCAGTTTGAAGATCACGAAGTCGTGCTCCACCACGCCGCTGTTGATCGCGTTCAACGTAATCTCCTGCCCTGCCGGCACGGACAACGAATTAGGCGTAAACTGAAAATCCGTCATGGTCACGTCAATGGTGGTGGATGGTCCGCCGGCGCGACAGGCGGTCAACGCCAGGCTGGCGACGATCAGCGTGAACATGGTTGCTTTTAATGTCATTCTCTGCTCCAAACGAAGATTTGCGGGTCTATTGTAATGGAATTCAGCCATCCCCTCGGAGTTATTCAGCCTAATCGCGATTTGCGACGGATCAAAATTAATGGGCTCGTCATTCTACGGCTTACTTTATAATTAACGCATGAATCTCCATCGAGGCTTGGTCGTCGTTTGCGCCTTCCTCCTCTTCGCATGCCAGCCCGCCGCCCCGCAAACCGTCACGATCATTGACGGCGACCAGATCCTCACGCTTCAAACGGACGAAAGCGTTCCTGTGGCAATTTTGAAACAAGCGGGGATCACCTTGAATGCCAACGACACTCTCCTCCTAAATGGACTCCCCATTTCACCGCAAGTACCAATTACTAAATTCCCAATCACTCTCCAAATTCGCCGGGCAATCCCCGTCAGTATCTCCTTCGCGCAGGGACAACAGATCATTGAAACCTCCGCTTTCACGGTTGGCGAGGCGTTGACGCAGGCGGGCGTCCAACTGCGCGCGAGGGATCAGATCAGCCAATCCACAATTTCCGGTCTCCAACAATCAATTACCATTTACCAATTACATCCCCTCACCATCACCACCAACGACAAAACATTCACAACTTTTACATCGGCTCAAACCGTGGGAGGCGCGCTTGCCGAGGCTGGGATTCCGCTGGTTGGGGGCGATTACAGCATCCCGTCCGAGAATGAAGCGTTGCCCGCCGATGGACATATCAAAGTGATGCGGGTCAGCGAGTCGGTCATCCTGGCGCAGAAGCCGATCCCCTTTACCAGCGAATGGATCGCCTCGGCGGATGTCCCGCTCGATTCGATCCAAATCCTGCACCCCGGCGAAACAGGGTTGACCATTCAACGAATCCGCGTTCGCTACGAAGACGGCGCGGAAATTTCACGCATCACCGAAGCGGAGACTGTCGTGCGACAACCGGAAAATCGGGTATCGGGTTATGGAACAAAGGTCGAGATCAAGACGACGGTTGTGGATGGCGTGACCATCGAATACTGGCGCGCCGTGCAAATGTATATCACTTCGTACTCACCCTGCCGCTCCGGCGGTGACCGTTGCTACACCGGCACGTCCAGCGGCGCAACGGTGCAAAAAGGCGTGGTCGGCATGAAATACGATTGGTACCTGAGCATGGGCGGGCAACCACTGTATATCCCGGGGTATGGGTTTGCCACAGTGGAGGATGTGTGCGGCGGTTGCACCGGCAAGCCGTGGATCGATGTCGCCTACAGCGACAACGATTATGTGCCGTGGAGTTCGTGGGTGACCGTGTATTTCCTCACACCTGTCCCCTCGAACATTCTTTATGTGTTGGAATGATCTGTGACAAACATACAAAAGGTTGTCTTCAGTTGTTTATCCCTGATCGCCATTTTGCTCGCGAGCGCCGTGTACAATTTGTACGTCACGCGGTGGCAGGCACCGCTCGGACCATCCCTGCAAATTTCGACGTGGACCCCCTTTGCGCTCCCCGCCACCTGGACACCCAATCCGCGCGCGACGAAAACGCCTCTTGCCGCCGTTCCGACTGTTTTCAAAACCCCAATCGCCGCCCAGCCCGCGCAGTGCAGTGAAACGCCGGTCATGCATCTTCTGCTCATTGGCAGCGACGCGCGCGCCGACGCCTACACCTACGGCTTGGCAGATGTGATTCGCCTCGCACGGGTGGACTTCGTGAACGAATCCGTTACCGTGCTTGAGTTTCCGCGCGACCTATGGGTGAAAATCCCGGACATTGGCGATAACTTAAACGGACAAACACACGAAAAGTTAAATCAGGCGTATCTCTATGGCAACCCCGGTTTCAAATACACCAACGACCCGGCGCAAGGTCCCGGGCTTTTGGCTCGCACGCTGGCGCTCAAGTTCGGAGCGCGCATTGACCATTACGCCGCGGTCAACATGCAAACGTTCGTCAACATCGTCAACGCAGTCGGGGGTATTGATGTGTATCTCCCGGAACCCGTGGACGGACGCACGGCAGACGACCTGAGCGACAGGCTCGTCTTCCGCTCGGGCAACCTGCACCTCGACGGGCAACGCGCCCTTACGCTGGCGCGCATCCGCATCGAGGGCGGGTTTGCGCGCGCCGAAAATCAAAATCGCGTGTTGTGCGCCCTGCGCGACCAGATCGCCAGTCCGCAAGTTGTCAATGATATCCCAGAATTAATTCAAGCCTTCGACGATAACATCCAGACGGATCTCAGCCCGGCGCAGATCAGTGAGTTGGCGTGCGTTGGCGCGCAAGTCGCACCGGGGAATATCAAATTTGTGGAATTTCCGCAACACCTGTTCGAGCAAACCCGCGAGTATGACCCGGTTTTCAAAAAAGACGTGTCGGTGCTTCTTGCGGATTTCGAAATCCTGCGCGAGTATGTCCATCAATTCAACGAGGGCGAATGGGAAACGGTCGCCAGTACCGGCGAAACCAACACGGAAGAGGTTCCATTCTGCCCATGAAAATCCCATCTCTCAATGCTGCGGCGGTTCTAAAGCGTTTCGGTTTACGCGCCGACAAATCCCTCGGTCAGAATTTTCTTCAGGACGCCAACGCGCTCGAGCAGATCGCGCGAGCGGCGGAAATTCAACCCGACGACAGCGTGCTGGAAATTGGACCCGGACTGGGAAGCCTCACACGTTACCTCGCCGCCTCCGCCCGCGACGTGGTGGCGGTCGAACTCGACGGACGGCTGCTCCCTCCTCTCGAAG
>CAYPCK010000397.1:0-3002 GCA_964409185.1 uncultured Anaerolinea sp.
ACTGTGGACACCGCGATTTTCAGTCGCGTGCTCTACCAACTGAGCTATCTCGGCGATAGTCTGTGATTAAGCGTGCGGAATTTTACTTTGGGAGAAGGGGATTGTCAAGCAAGGCTCGCGCTGAGCGGAGTGTAACGAAATCGAACCGTCGCTTCTCTCCCGACCTCAACTTGCTTCGCCAGCTTCCGCGTCGCCATCACCTCGACTTCATGACGTATAATTGCGAGCATGTTTGAAAACCTCACCTCACGACTCAACCAAGTTTTCGATCAACTGCGCCGGCGCGGAAAACTCTCCGAAGCGGACGTGGACGCGGCGATGCGCGAAGTGCGTCTTGCGCTTCTCGAAGCGGATGTGCATTTCAGCGTCGTCAAAACATTCATCGCGCGCGTGCGTGAACGCGCGGTTGGCGCGGAAGTGTCCAAGGCTCTCGTCCCGGGGCAGCAGGTCATCAAGATCGTCAACGAGGAACTAATCACTACGCTGGGCGAACCTGCGCCGTTGAAATTTTTCGGTCCGAAGCCGCATGTGATCATGATGGTCGGGTTGCAAGGTTCAGGCAAGACTACTCACGCGGGCAAGATCGCCAAAATGCTCCGCTCGAAAGGGGAGCGGGTAATGCTCGTTGCAGGCGACCCGTATCGCCCCGCGGCGGTGACGCAGTTGCAACAACTCGGCGAGCGGATCGATGTTCCCGTCGAGTCGGATTTGACCGTCAAGCCGCCTGAACTCGTGAAGCGCGCATTCGAGAAGGCGGAAAAGGGCGGATACGGCGTCATGATCGTGGATACAGCCGGAAGGTCGCAGTTGGACGCGGAGTTGATGGACGAGTTGAAGTCCATCGTGGCGAAAGTCCCGCCGGTGGAAACGTTGCTCGTGGTTGATTCCATGATCGGTCAGGAGGCGTTGAACATCGCGCAGGGATTCCGCGACAATGTTTCGATTACGGGGCTGGTGATGACGAAAATGGACGGCGATTCGCGCGGCGGCGCGGCGATCTCGATCCGTTCGGTGACCGGTGTGCCGATCAAGTTCATCGGCACGGGTGAAAAACTCGACGCGCTCGAAACGTATGATCCCGCGCGGCTGTCGTCGCGGATTTTAGGTATGGGCGACATGATCGGCTTGATCGAAAAAGCCGAAGCCGCGTTTGATCAGGAAACCGCGCAGAAATCCGCCGAAAAGATGATGAAGGGGCAGTTCTCGCTCGAAGACTGGCTTGACCAGATGAAGCAGATGAAAAAGATGGGACCGCTTGCACAGATCATGGAAATGCTGCCCGGGCAAATGGGGCAAGCCGCGCGTCAGATTGACCCGAAGGATATCGAAAAAAATTTCAAGCAGAGTGAGGCGATCATCAATTCGATGACGTTGAAGGAACGCCGCGACCCCGATATTTTGAACGCCTCACGCCGACGCCGCATCGCCGCTGGCTCTGGCATGGAAGTGCAGGACGTGAACCGCCTGATCAAGCAGTTCCGTGAAGCCCAGAAAATGATGAAGATGTTTCAGAAATCCGGGGGAAAAGGATTGGGAAAGTTGTTTGGGTGAGTGCGGGAGTGCGTCGCACCTATTGGGTGGAGTCTATTTGTCAATGCGAAGATGTCTCACGCGCGGCATCATCCCCTGAGCAGGGTAAAGCGCGCTTCCAGTTTCTTCTTTCAAACGTATGCCACTGAGCAGGATATGTAATTCATTTCCTCCCTCCTCTCTTCACAACCAATTCACAAGCGAATCCTATACTCCGGGCATAAGTTCAAACAAAAGGAGTGTAACATGGACGGAAAAATTGCTTTACGTGTCGTTTCAGGGTTGGTCTTGCTGGCGGTCATCGCCGCCATCGGCTTCTTCGCCTTTCAGGCAGGAATGGCGCAAGGGTCGCCGATCACCATCGAAGCGCCTTCGGGCGAATCGGTCCCCGCGCCGTATCCACATTTCGGTTACGGATATGGGATGCGCTATCACCACCCATTCATGTGGGGATTTGGGTGCTTGATTCCCCTCTTTGGAGTATTCCTGCTCGTGCTTGCGCTCAAGTCCTTCCGTATGATGATGTGGGGTCCGCGCTGGGGCTGGGGACATCGTCACGGTCACTGGGGCGAGCGCGGTGTCCCGCCGATGTTCGAGGAATGGCACAAGCGCGCACATGGAGAATCGCCAGAAGAAAAGAAAGAATAATATAATGAATTGCGTAGGGGCGGGGTCACCTCGCCCCTACAAAAAATATGAAAACCATCCTTGTTGTAGACGACGAACCGAAGATCACTCAACTCGTGCGTGACTACCTCGAACGTGCGGGATTTGGTGTTTTAATCGCGCATGATGGGAAGAAGGCTTTGTCACACGCAAAAACGGATAAACCCGATGCGGTCATTCTGGACCTCGGCTTGCCCCAGCTAGACGGTTTGGACTTCACCCGCGAGTTTCGCAAAACCTCCAACGCGCCGATCATCATGCTCACCGCCCGCGCCGAAGAATCCGACAAGCTCATCGGGCTCGAACTCGGCGCGGACGATTACATGACCAAGCCGTTCAGCCCGAAGGAATTGGTGGCGCGTGTGCGGGTTGCCTTCCGCCGCATCGAGAACTCATCGAACCTGACCTCCGAATTGATTCGCGTCGGCGAGTTGACTCTCGACGTGCCTCGGATGCGCGTAACTGCCGAAAAGCGTGAGATCGAAGAATTGACTCCCACGGAGTTTGAGTTGCTTGCCACACTTGCCCGCCAGCCTGGGCGCGTCTTCACCCGCGCCCAACTGTTGGATGCGATTCACGGTGTGGCATTTGAATCGTACGAACGCGCGATTGACGCGCACATCAAGAACATTCGCCGCAAGATCGAGGTCAAGGCGGGTGAACCGAAGTATGTGCTCACAGTTTATGGTGTGGGTTACAAATTTGCGGATAAATGATTTGTAGGGGCGACCCGTCGGGTCGCCCCGCACAAAACCATGAAACATCACCCACCCTTTCGCCATCGACCGCCGTGGTGGCCCCAGAAC
>CAYPCK010000398.1:0-2995 GCA_964409185.1 uncultured Anaerolinea sp.
GAAGGCTCTGCCATGAGATATCGAAGGGTCAAACGTTGAAGGTCGAAAGTGAAAACTCCGCGCTGATGATAAGGCGCGGAGTTTTTTGTTTGTTCCTGAATGGATGTTAGCCGCCGTTCATGAAGGGTCCCTTCTGTTTCTTTTCCTGTTTCAACTTGCGTTTCTCCTTCAGGCTGTGCTTGGCTTTCTTCTTTTGCTCCTTGTTGCCTTTATCTTTGCTTCCGCTTTTGCCGGGCATGTGACCATCTCCTTTCGTGTGGGGCAGGGATGAAATTCTTTCTGACGCGGAGAATTTTATTACCCGTTTTGTTGGCAGCTCAGATACTGATCTCACTCCTTCCGATACTCCACCGCAAACGCGGGGATCTCGATTCCCGAGATCGAGATCTTCAACTCGCGCGCTTTGATGTTCGCTTCGGGGGGAATCATATCGAACGCGTCTTTGGTGATTAGCACTTCGCCCGAGGCGGCGATATCCTCTCCCATTTTGGAGGCGCGGTTGACCGGGTCGCCGAAGCAGTCTTCGTGTCCTACCACGAGGATGCGTCCATAGTCGATGCCGCAGGCGATGTGAATGTCGAGATCGTCCGTCGTCAGCAGGTTCGACGCCGTGAACGCGTGCTGCATCGCCACTGCCGCGTTCACCGCCGCCAGCGGGTCGGGGAAGACCGCGAAGCAGTTATCCGCTTCGTATTTGATCATTGTCCCGCCAAACGACTCGACGATGGGGCGCGTGGTCAACTGCATCCGCCGCACCATCGAGAGGTAATGAACGATTCCGTATTTGCGTGTGAGCAGTGAAAAACCCGACATATCCAGCACGAACACCGCGAACTCCGCGCCGTAGCCGTCCCACAAGCGCTGCTCCAACGATTGGCGTCTCGCGGATTCGTCGGCTTGCGAGTATTTGAGGAGCAGGTCTTGAAATTTTTTGGCAGTGGGTTTCGGGGCCATTTTCACCTCTACACCTCACATGTCTTAAAGACCAGTGAGGTGTTTCTATTATATATCACCCGGCTCGTCCGCCATGCGCACGACGCGCGGCGTGAACTTGCCAATCACGTCCACGAGATCGTTCTGCGCGGCGAGTACTTTTTCCACGGGCTTGTATGCCTGCGGAGACTCATCGAGTCCGCCGCCGAGCAGCGTGACGCCGCGCTCTCTGAGATACTCGTCCCGTTCGCGCTTGCTGATGGAGTTCAGCGCGGCTTTCCGACTCATCAACCTGCCCGCGCCATGCGAAGCGGACTCCAACGATTGAGCCGCGCCCCGTCCGCGGACGACATAGCCTGCATCGCCCATCGAACCGGGAATCACGCCCAGTACTCCCTTCCCTGCGGGCGTCGCGCCTTTGCGATGCACGATCACTTCGCGCCCATCGGGCAATCGTTCGCGCCACGCAAAGTTATGATGATTTTCGACTACTGCGATTTCCTTCACTCCAACAAAAGCCGCGACTCGCTTATGAATGATGTAATGATTCGCCGAAGCAAACCTGCCAGCCAGTTCCATCGAAAGCCAATATTCCTGACCTTCTTCCGAGTCGAGATTCAGCCATGCGAGGTGACGCGCGCTCTTCTCCAGGTGCGGCTGTTTCTCCATGGCGAGTTTGCTGAACCGTTCGGCGATGCGCGCGCCCACGCCGCGCGATCCGCTGTGCGAGAGCAGTGCGAGATATTCGCCGGGCTGTAAACCGAACATCGGCTCGTGCAAGCGGAACGATCCCCATTCCACAAAGTGATTCCCTGTTCCGCTCGTGCCGAGTTGGGCATAGGCGGTATCGTGAAGCGTTTGTAGTTGACGAGTCGCCTCCCACGCCGGGTCGTCCAGCACCGGGTGGCTGGCGCGTTTCGCGCCGGTCCATTTTGCGCCCATGCCGAAAGCGGTTTCGTTCCACAGCGATTCCTCGAAGATGCCTTTTTTCTGCCCGATCAGAATTGGAGACACTTCGTAGACCGAAAGCCTCATTCTGCAAGCGATGTCCACGCCGACCGCGTATGGGATGACCGTATTCTCCGTCGCCAGCACGCCGCCGATGGGAAGCCCGTAACCGACATGCGCATCCGGCATCAACGCGCCGGTGACTGTAACAGGCAGGCGCATGGAATTTTCCATTTGCTTGATGGCTTCCGGGTCGATCTGGTCGCGTCCCCAAATGGGAAAGGGGAGAGGCGATTCACGTAGCTCGTTCGGCGAGGGTGCGTCCTTTTGATTCATGCGGATGCACGCGCGTGCGAGGTCTGCGAGTAATGGGTCGGCGAGGAAGCTGCCCGGGTGTTGGCGAACGGCGTCCAATTTGGCGAGAGCCTCGTCCCGATCCAGGCTCTGTTCCATCAATTTGTTCCCCGCGTCTTTTGCCAGACCAATGATTTTCCCATCCGGCCAGTTGTGATATTTCAGGATCTTTCCGGTGATGGTGTCCATCGTACAATTCCTTGCATGGTAGGGGCGACCCGCCAATGTCCGTCGAGTTTCGTTTCCGTTCTTGACGGGTCGCCCCTACTTTCAAATCGGTTCCGGCGGCACACAACCTTCATCGAATTCGATGGTTGTAAACACTTCCGCCTGCAAGACCCAATCTCCGTTTTTTGTGCGCTGCCATTTGGCAGAGTACATGCCGGAAGCATGGACAAGCTTATTGTTTAAAGTGTACTTCCCTTTCCAGTTGCCAAGTTCTTCCGCCAAGCCCCATGCCTCGTTGACCGTGATCTCGCGCGTCGCGCGGATGTAGATTGCCGTTGGGTCTGACTCGAACACGCCAGCCCAGCGATTCGCCTCTTCGTCCGCGCCGTGGAATTGGTCACTACGCCCCGTGACGATGTGGTAGCTTGGCGCAAGCAACGTGCGGATCGTTTCCGCGTTCTTGTTTGCGATGGCATTGTTAAATATTTCTCGCGCTTCACGAATCATTTCAATTGAGGTTGGCATGATGCTTCTTCCTGAGTAGGGGCGACGCACGCGTCGCCCCTATAATGCCATTATTCATTTTCCAATT
>CAYPCK010000399.1:0-2758 GCA_964409185.1 uncultured Anaerolinea sp.
CGCCGCGCCCACTGCGGGTGCGACCCTATTTTGTGGGGCGGCTGAGCCATTCGTCGTAACGCATCTCCCCGAGTTGCGCGTCGCCGTCGGAAATGAGTGAACGTTCGCCCAACTCCGATCCGAAATAGCGCGCGTGCGGGTCGGCGATGACCTCGCGTGGGTCGTGGTATGCGTTGAGGACTTGGCGAATGAGTTCGTCAAGGCGGAACTGTTCAGGCCCCCCGATTTCGACAGTGCCATTCAAAGGCGGCGCGGTGACGACTCGCCCGACCGCACTGGCGACATCGTCGGCGGCCATTGGCTGGATGAGCACAGGTGGCACGCGCACCCGGTTGCCGTCGGCCCCGGCGTCGGCGATGCCTTTGATGAACTCGAAGAACTGCGTCGCTCGGACAATCGAGTAGGGAATCGAGGCTTCCTTGATGAGCGCCTCCTGAGCAACCTTCGCGCGGAAGTAATCGTTTTCCGGCAGGCGTTCGATGCCCACAACTGATAATGCAACGTGATGACTCACGCCTGCGGCAACTCCGTAGGTGAGCAGGTTGCGCGTGGACGTCTGGAAAAATTCCAGCACCGCTTTCGGCTCAAAGGAAGGAGAGTTTGTCACATCCACGACAACCTTGGCCCCGGCCAGCGCCTCGGCGAGTCCCGCTGTGGTGATGGTGTTGACACCTGTGGAAGGCGACGCCGCCAGCACTTCAAACCCGGCT
The DNA here is from genome assembly GCA_964409185.1 of uncultured Anaerolinea sp. Taxonomy (GTDB): domain Bacteria; phylum Chloroflexota; class Anaerolineae; order Anaerolineales; family Villigracilaceae; genus Defluviilinea. Next base: position 711 of record CAYPCK010000399.1, read on the forward strand.
TGGCGGAGGTTGTTGACGAGTTTGGTTCCGATCAATCCAGAACCGCCAATCACGACTATTTTCATTTCATACCTCTCTCAGATCAGGCCTTCAGTCCCAAATGTTTTTTCAACTCAGCGCCGCCCTGAACGAACAGCGACCTGACTTGCGGCAGATGCGCCAAGCCGTTGAGCAAGCCGAAATCGTGAATCATTCCGTTATACCTTGCGACGGTGACGGGAACGCCCGCTTCGTCGAGTTTGCGTCCATAGGCTTCGCCTTCATCGCGCAGGATGTCCGATTCGGCGACTGCGATGAGCGCTGGCGGCAGCCCTTTTAATTGCTCAATGCTCGCCTGCAATGGAGAGGCATAAACTTCCTTCCGCCGTTCCAGGTCGGCAATGTACATGTCGTACATCCACTTCATCAGCGACTTGGACAGGAAGCGTTTTTCGCCGAACTGCTGGTAGGACTCGGTCTCGAAGTCCGCGTCAACGATGGGCCAGAAGAGCATCTGAAACTTGATCGCGGGGCCGCCGCGCTCCTTCGCCATCAAGGTCATAACCGCCGTCATGTTGCCGCCGACACTGTTGCCGACAACCGCCAGATTCTTCCCATCAACGTTGAGTTCGTCGCCGTTTTCCGCAACCCATTTGAGCGCGGCGTAGATCTCGTTGATCTGCCGTGGGTAGATGGCGTCGGGCGTGGGCGTATAGTTGACGAAGACCGCCGCCGCACCGGATTCGACGACCAGGTCGCGCACTACGCGCCGATGCGTCGGGTAATCGCCCAGCACCCAGCCGCCGCCATGTATGAAAATGAAGACGGGGAGTTTTTCCGTGACGCCTGCTGGCCGGACGAGGTTCAGCTTGATCTCGAACCCGTCGGACGTGATCGTTTTTTCGGCTTCGTCAATGCCCGAATAATCAACCTCGACCGCCAGTTGCGCGTCGAACAGCACCTGCCGCGCCTCCATGGGAGTCAACTTTTCGAGTTCCGGCGGTGCCGGAGAATTCAATGCTTTGAGAAATTGTTTCGTTTCGGGTGACAGACGCGGGTCGTCTTCCGGCTCCAGTTTTTTCGCAGTTTGTGTAGCGATGTTGTGACTCATGCTTCCTCCTTGCGGATATTATTCCGCTGTTATGGATGTTCATTGCTTAGCCAGAAATGCGAGCAAACTCAAAAGGTCGTCTTTGCCGAAAAAAGCGATCCCGCCTGCCGCGCTCGCTGCACGCCGGGTTCGTTCGTCCGTGTGATTCGAGACGAAGATGATTCGCGCGTCCGGGTCAATGGCTTTCATGGCCGCCGCCGCCGTCAGGCCATCGTTCGGCTTCATAAAGATGTCCATCACGACCCAGTCGGGAAGGTTCGCCCCGTACAACTCGACGGCTTCGCCCCCATCACCAGCTTCGTAAATCTCGTTGGCGAACGCCGCGAGCATGCTTTTCAGCAAGCGGCGCATCTCATCGTTGTCTTCGACCAAAAGGACTTTCAATATTGGTTGCTCGCCTTTCCAAGGCTTATCTCGACGGAGAAAGGTTACCAGCAACTGAAGGGGTCGCCATCGGTGGACTTACGGATTTTTCTACGTGGACTTACGGATTCTCGCGGCGGGAAGGCTGGCGCGGTGGCGTTTACTCTCGCTCAAGCTCAGGAAAATGCTCAAGGGCGTAGCGCATCAGCGAATGGCTGCCACGCAATCCAAGCTTTTGGGTGATGCTTCCGCGATGAGATTCGACCGTGCGCGTGCTGATAAAAAGAGCCTCGGCAATCTCTTTTGTGGTCTTGTATTGCGAGATCAGTTTCAGGACGCGGCGTTCGGCGGGGGTCAGAGCGTTCAGTCCTTCTTCGCCAGGAACGGGGCGTTTTTTGACCAGGTGCGCCGTCATAGCCGGGCTGATGTAGGGCAAGCCGTCAGAAACTGCGCGAATCGCCGCGACGATGTCAGTGATCGCGCTGTCTTTCAGCACGTAACCCGCCGCCCCCAGCTCCAGGGCTTTCTGCATCACACGCTCTTCGCGGTGGACGGTCAAAAACTTCCGAAGGGCTGGCACATCTGGTTTTCGAAC
>CAYPCK010000399.1:2768-2993 GCA_964409185.1 uncultured Anaerolinea sp.
TCTCCTGGCGCATCACCTGAGCGACTTGCAGGCCGTCAAATTTCGGCAGCCCGATGTCAAGCACAATGACTTGCGGGCGCTTGGCACGTGCTGCCGCGAGCGTTTCCGCGCCGTCGCTGGTCTCGGCGACAATTTCCATATCGCCCGCGCTCGCGATGGTTTGGCGCAACCCTTGCCGGACAATCGGATGATCGTCAGCGATCAGTATCCGACCTTGTTCAGTCA
>CAYPCK010000400.1:0-2990 GCA_964409185.1 uncultured Anaerolinea sp.
CCGTAATGAAGGATTCGAGAGGGAAGTTCATTCTTAAATCTCCTTCTTGACCGTCGTTGTGAGGACGCGACAGACGATGAAGCAATCCCCTTTACGTTTTTGGAGATTGCTTCGTGGCGCAAAAGTGCCACTCGCAATGACGGGCGTTATTAGTTCCACAGCTTTCTCACAAAATAGGCAAGCCCATACGCGCCGGCAAAGATCGCAAGCATCACCGCCCACGAACCAGCCGATAAGGTGGCTCCGCCCGAAAGCGCTTGGCCCGATGTGCATCCGCGCGCCATGCGCGCGCCGTACAGGAAAAAGATGCCGCCAAGGAATGCCATCAGCCAGCGGGTTCGATCGGAAATGTGCGGTCCGCGCGTGGTCATGAATTTGAGGCGTCCATTGAAGAGTCCTGAGGTGAAGCCTCCGAACAGGGCGCCGAAAAAGACCGGCACGATCCAGTCATCCAGCGGATTTTTCTCGCCGCCAGCCAATTTCAGCAGATAGGAATTATTGTCCACGTACGAGGGCGCGATGGCGTCGACGATCAGCGCGTCGATGCGACTGGTCGCGCCGGAGGAACCAAGCCCGTTGCCGGTCAGGAAGAAGGCAAGGAATAGAACAACTCCAAGCACCACGCCGCCGAAATAAGGATGGACGTACGGTTTTTCTGCACGCTTGAAAAAAGTGGTTGTTGATGCAGGAATTATGGTCATTGCTTCTACTCCTTTTTTACTTTCTGTTCGGGTTGTGTGTGCTCATGCACTTCCACTTCCTCGTACCCGGTCACCATGGCGCGCATCGCTTCGAGAGGTGTTGCGCCGGTCGTGGTCATGTAGACGTGCACGAGAATGAACGTAGCGAACAGCCAGGCGACAAGCGAGTGGATTGGGGCGAGCACGGGTAATCCGCCGAGGATGTTCGAAAATTTTTGCACCGCCCACATCAATGCCCCGGTGATGATCTGTAGAGGTAACAGCACATTGAGGATCATGAAGTACGTCGCTTTTTGGATCGGGTTCATGCGATCATTTGGGCGTTTTTCGAAGGGATGCGGTTCGCCTTTGAAAATTCCGCTGGTGTAATACTTCGCCTGCAACATCGCATCATCGAAAAATCCGTACGGGCGGGGTAAATACTCCTTGAGCCTGCCAGAGGCGATGTGATAAAACGCGGAAAGCAATGCGTTCGTTACAAGGATAATGGCAAGCACGTTGTGAACCGTTACAACGCCGCGAAAGGAAAATGCGCCGAAGAGATCGGGTCGATGAATGATCAACCCGGTGAACAAGAGAATCACAATGGACGTGGTCTGCAACCAATGCCAGAACCGCCGATAGGATTCGTGCATGTACACGCGCTCGGTTCGCCCCTGACGGTGAACCTGTTTCCGCCCTAGGATGTATCTCAACGTCCCGTGACCGATGACCCCCAAAAGCGACCCGACAAAGAACACCGCTCCCAGCCAGTCGATCCCCGAGATTCGGCTCGAACCGAACACGTACATCCCGTCCTTAGCGGGTAGGGGGTTGTAATACACCGCTCCACTTGAGTTGACGATCACTTCACCCGTAGCGTTGACGTTGTTGTTGGTGTTGAAGGCAGGGATTGTTCCGTTCGGCGAATACGCTGAGAGTTGAATGGATTGTGTGATGCGCGACTCGGCGTTGTGACAGGCTTTGCAGTCGTTGATGGCATGCCCGCCGCGAGTCACATTATGGTTGATGCTGTATGGCTGGGTTAACCCTTCGATGCGGACATTGTTCAACCCGAGCGATTCGAGTTTGGATCTCACCAGTTCTTCCTTCGCGGGGGAATCGATGTTCAACTCGTTGTCTGAGAGTGACCCGCCCGAATCGGTATCGAAGGCGGAAAGGATGTCGGGGGCGTAGGAGTCGCCTACGAAGTACACCGCCTCAAGGTCCACGAGGCGAACCGGACGTTTGTTCCCGTTGGCATCTTCGTATGTCCAGTAGTAGGTTGTGATCAGGTTATACGGGGCGAGGAATAGTTCGCCGTCTATGTTCGTGCGGTTAAGCAGGACGGGTTGGTAGCCGGTGATCAGTGATGCGACCTGGTTGGGTTCGCCGTCCACACCGCGGCATGATTTGACTGGTTCGCCATTCCCTGTGAGAACTGTCCAGTCGTATGCCTGGATAGCAGGCGCATACATCTGCGGGATGTGACAGGTCTCGCAGGCGACGGCGTTCATGTGTGTCTCGATGTACGGAAGCCAATCGGCGTGACCTTTGTCGGCCGCGTGACACGAGTCACAGCGGCGCATGGTGCCTTTGAGTTCCGGCGCAACGTTGAATTGCGCGCTTTGCCCGCGGGCAAAGTTGTGGTCGGGTCGTTGAAGGTATTCGCCGATATCGAGCGTGCGCGGGTCGTAGAGCAGGTGATCAGGGTTCGAACTGGCGGCATCCTGTGCGCGAGCCGGGTTGTTGAGCGCGTAGTGACAATCGGTGCATTGCAATTGTCGTTCGGCGTGAATATCCCACGAGCGATTCAGTTCGTCTTTGCCGGAAAGATTGATCCCCGAATTAAAGATCTTTTGCCCCGAGATCACTTGTCCGGTGGTTGCGGTTTGCGGGTAGTCCAGGTCACACGCGGTGAAAGTGAGAGGCTCTTCGCTTGCATGGACTTCGCCATGACAGGCGGCGCAATTGGAATTGGTCGGGTCCTGGAGTTTGACGTAATCTGTCTTGAGCTCACCGTTATCTTCGAAGGCGGATGTGTTCCACACCCAGCCGTCGCTGGATTTGCTGACGATGTTGAGATCGAGCAAAGTGGCGGTATTTGCATCGCCGAAGTTGCCCGCGGTGATTTCTTTCGCCCGCGCGGCGACGTTGGGTGTTTCAAGGTGGCATAGGAAACAGTCCATCTCCATCGTGCCGGAAGCATCCCAACTCCACGAAACAATTTCGCCGTTTGCTTTCAACAAGGTTGTTTCCGGGCTGCTCGCGGACTCGAGGTCGGTGAGCGGTTTGCCATCGCGTGATGTC
>CAYPCK010000401.1:0-2985 GCA_964409185.1 uncultured Anaerolinea sp.
CCGCAAAAAAGTCGTCAAAAGCGGCGTGCTCAGCACCGTCCGCCGCAAACGCTGGTTCGTCTCCAAGAGCGAACAGCGCCGCATGGAAAAAAAGAAGGCAATCCGCCGCATCAAGCGACGCGTGTTCACCAGAGACGGTGAATAATAAGAGGTTCTATGGCGAAGGAAGAAGATAAAATTCGAGCCGAAGGCGTGGTGGTGGAGGCTTTACCCGGCACCCAGTTCCGCGTGCGGCTGGATAACGGCCACGAAGTGCTGGCGTATTTATCCGGCAAAATGCGCAAGCATTACATCCGCATTCTGCTCGGCGACCGCGTGGCGATGGAAATGTCGCCGTATGATCTCACCCGCGCGCGTATCACGTTCCGGCAACGCAAGAATGCGCCCGCCGCGCCTGCTCCCGCCGAGTAATTGACGAATTGTTTGGATGCCCAAATAAAAAGACTCTCGAAAATAACGAGAGCCTTTTTATTTTTGCGGCAACTGCGAGCGCCTCCCCCTTCCTTTTTGAATTGTTTCGCCTACTCGGCGCGAAGTTTGCTCCCGCAAGTGCGACAGAACCGATCGCCGGCGGTGGCGCGCGCGCCGCACTGATGACAATACACATCCTGGGCGGGGGCTCCGGTGGAACTGCCGCGTCGCTTTCGCGTGTAAGTCGAGGCGGTTGAGCCAGCCTGCAGGGACCGGCGGTACAGGACCAGCGCAAACCCGATCAAGCCCAGCCCCACCCCGCCGATGATCCACGGGAGTCGATCCACCGAGGTACGGCCCGCGGTATCTTCGCCCAGCGGCTCAGACGGTTGCACCTGGCTGGCGGCATTCGGCGAGGTCAACTCATCGGAAAGACGCTCATACTCCAGCTCCAACTGATAGGATTGCCCCATCTTCATTTCGCTGACGAAGTTGGAACTGACCAGCGAACGCCCGTCTGCGGACGGCTCGAACGGCGCACCGGCGGGGGAAAGGTTCGCCGCGGTACTATCGGCTGGGATGAGGAGCGTCAGGCTGAGTTGATTGACCTGATAATCGCCGAACCATTTGAAATTGAACAAGCGCCGGTTGCCTTCGCGGACGAGGGGTTGATAATATTCGATGCGGTAGGGGGCATAGACGTCAACCAGCAGGGTGACCGTCTGCCAGTCGCCTTGTTGGGCTGGCGTTTCGAACGGGGCGTTGATCAGTTGCCCATCGGAGTTGAACGCCACCGCGATCAGGTTGCCATCCTTGGGGAAGCGCAGGGTCACGCGGGTCGGCAGGGGCGTTTCCGGGGATACGACGAATTCATTGATGACCAGCATGCTGGGCTGATCGTATTCCGCCCATAACTCGATGCTGAGAAAATCCAGTTTTACCTCGCTCTGGGCGTGTACCGGCGCGGGCGCGATGAATAGCATGGCGATCCAAAGAAGGATGAGTCGCTTGAGCATTCGTGACCTCCAGATGGGCTCCCCGAATCTTACCATGTAAACTAGGGCGGCATTGCTACGAGTTGCTAAGCGCCCGCGCCAATTGCCAGCACGCCCAATTGACGGGGGTTTCGATGCCGTGTTTTTCTCCAACACGGACCACCGCGCCGCAGATCACGTCGATCTCGGTCGGCGCGTTGCGAAGCACATCCTGCAACATGGAGGATTGATTCGAGGCGGTCTTGCGCGCCACCTCTTCCGCCATTGCCGCGGGATCGTCGAAGGGCAATTTTATTTTTTCTGCGCGGGCAACCTCGGCGACTTCAGCAGCCAGTTTCGCCATCATCTCGCGCGCGGACGGGCGGTTCAGCAATTCTCCGTTCGGCACGCGCAACAACGCGGTCAACGGGTTGATTGCCGCGTTGATGACGAGTTTGCCCCACACAAGCGATTGGGCATCCTCCACAAGATGCACGTTGAATTTTGCTGAACTCAATGCCGTATCAATCGGACCTATCGTTGGATGCCGCTGGATGGATACGACTCCCTCGCCCCCGGCGCGCGCCAAGCCCGGAGCAACGAGTGTTGCGCCGGTTGTCGTGCTTCCCAAAGCAACGCGATGTGCTCCTAAGCTTCTTGTGAGTGTTTCGTAGTTGCCGAGTCCGTTTTGGAGGGTGAGGGCAAGCCCGTCCTCGGCGAGACAATCCGAAAGTTGACGCGCGGCGCGTTCGGTCTGCCAGGCTTTGACGAGTACGATGGCGAATTTCGCGCCGATGCATTCACGCGCGTCATCCGTCGCGAGGACTTTGAATCTCGATTCGATTCCGTTTGGGTCCACCAACCCCGCGCCATGTTCGCGCAACGCGGCAATACCTTCCGTCCACGAACCAAGCATGGTGATGTGATGCCCTGCCTGCGCGAGTCGCGCGGCGAACAAGGTGGCAAGCGCCCCGGTGCCGAGGATTAAGATCTCCATGATTACGCAATACGAAATGCGCAGTATAAAAGTAGACAGGACACACGTGACTTACTTGTTTGTCAGCCAAGTTCCTTCAACAACGCATCCCATTCCGCCACATCCATTTCGGTGGACTGTTCCGCCGCGGGGAAGCGTTTCGTCTCCACGTCTTCGATGTAATCGGCAAAGGCTTTCTGCATCTCGCCGTGGAAGTTTGCGTATTTCTTGACGAACTTCGGCGTGAAGCGGTCGAATAAGCCGAGCAGATCATGCGTGACCAGCACCTGCCCGTCGCAACCCGCGCCCGCGCCGATGCCGATCGTTGGGATGAAAATCTTTTTCGAGATCATTTCCGCCAGCCGCGCGGGGACCGATTCAAGCACGATGGAGAAACAGCCCGCCTCTTCGAGAATGACCGCATCTTCCACGAGCCGTTTCGCGGCGGCGGCTGTCTTGCCTTGCGCGCGGAATCCGCCAAGTTGATTCACCGATTGCGGCGTCAGCCCGAGATGCCCCATGACAGGAATCCCCGCGCTGACGATCGAGCGGATCGCGTCCGCGCGTTCGCGCCCGCCCTCGAGTTTGACCGCGTCCATGCCACCCTGTTGGAGGAATCGTCCC
>CAYPCK010000402.1:0-2973 GCA_964409185.1 uncultured Anaerolinea sp.
CGGAATCCTGCTCGAGGCCCAACGCGACCTGTACAAACTGATGGCCGAGGTGGCCGCCACACCCGAGAATGCGGAGAAATTCCGCGCCATCGACGCGGCGCGCGTGGACTGGCTCGAAGCGCAGATCGGGGCGTTATCTGCCACCGTGACGATGCCGCGCGAGTTCATCCTGCCTGGCGACAGCCTGGCGGGCGCGGCGCTCTCGCTGGCGCGCGCCGTCATCCGCCGCGCCGAACGCCGCGTGGTGGAACTGTTCGATGAACAGGAAGTATCGAACCCCGATTTGCAGAGATATTTAAACCGCCTGTCGTCGTTGTGTTTTGTGCTGGAGTTGCTGGAAAATAAAGCCGCGGGGAATCAGACAACATTGGCGAAATCGTAATCACAAAACTTCTTAACTACAAGGGACACGAAGTACACAAAGGTTAATTTTGAGCCAATCGGAGTGAAAATCCAAGGATCGGTACTTCACCTTAAAATTAGACCTTGGTGTCCTTTGTGTCACTTCGACACTCCTTTCAGTCGCAGTGCAAGCCTTCGTGTTTAAAAAGAAAGAGACCTCCATGAATCCAGAAGAATTCCGCATAGCCGGTCATCAACTCATTGATTGGATCGCCGATTACCGCGCGCGTGTTGCCGAGTATCCCGTGCGGTCGCAGGCGCAACCCGGCGAAATCCGATCGCAACTGCCGGTCAAGCCGCCCGTCGGACCCGAACCGTTCGACGCGATCTTCGACGATCTCGAAAAAATCATCCTGCCCGGCCTCTCGCATTTTCAAAGCCCGAAATTTTTCGGCTACTTCCCCGCCAACGGCGAACTCTCCTCGGTGCTCGGCGATTACCTCAGCACGGGCTTGGGCGCGCTCGGGCTTTCGTGGCAATCGGCGCCCGCGCTCACCGAACTCGAAGAACTCGTCACCGATTGGATGCGCCAGATGACCGGGCTCTCCGAATCGTGGAGCGGCGTGATTCAGGACACTGCCTCCACATGCACGCTCGTCGCGTTGATGTCTGCCCGTGAACGCGCCTCGAATTATTCTTTGGTGCGCGGCGGTTTGCAAGGCGAAGCGCATCCGCTCATTGTGTACGTTTCGAATCACAGTCATAGTTCCGTCGAAAAAGCCGCGCTGCTCGCGGGATTCGGACGCGCCAATTTGCGATTCATTGACGCGGATGATTCCTATGCCATGAAACCTGATTCCCTCCTCCGCGCGGTTCAAACCGACCTTGCGGCTGGATTCACACCCTGCGCCGTGGTCGCCACCACAGGGACCACGACCACCACCGCCCTCGACCCGGTCAAAGCGATTGCCGAGATCGCGCGCGAGCACAACCTCTGGCTCCACGTGGATTCAGCCATGGCTGGCTCGGCGATGATCCTGCCCGAGTGCCGCTGGATGTGGGACGGACTCGAAGGCGCGGACTCCATCGTGATGAACCCGCACAAGTGGCTCGGCGCGGCGTTCGATTGTTCGCTGTATTTTGTGCGCGACCCCGAACATCTCATCCGCGTGATGAGCACAAACCCCAGTTACCTGCAAAGCGCGGTGGATGGGGACGTGAAGAACTTGCGCGATTGGGGCATCCCGCTGGGACGCCGCTTCCGCGCATTGAAGTTGTGGTGCCTGATCCGTGAACAAGGCGTGGAAAAATTACAAGCCCGCCTGCGCCGTGACATCGCCAACGCGCAATGGTTTGCGGAACAAGTGAAGTCCGCGCCGAATTGGAAAGTGTTGAATCCGGTACACTTGCAAACTCTTTGTGTGAGACACGAACCGCCCGGACTCGAAGGCGAAGCACTGGACAAACACACACTCGATTGGGTGGAGCGCGTCAACAACTCCGGCGAGGCATACCTCACCCCCGCCATCCTCGACGGACGCTGGATGGTGCGCGTCTCAATTGGGGCAATCTTAACCGAGCGCGCTCATGTGGAAGGATTGTGGAAGTTGATGAGGAATAAGGCAGAATAATTTATGATTAAGGGTGTTGGAGGATCGTAGGGAAGACAGCGGTTGACGTATATTGGGGGGGATATAAAATTTGGAAACAGGCAAAGGAGGTAGTATGCCAGCAAAAGCTCAATCCATCATTACAGTTCTTGTAGCCGATGATCATCCCCTCACACTTAAAGGGGTACGCGCGATTCTCGAAAAAGCGAGGGAGATTCAGATTGTGGCAGAAACTCAGGATGGTAGTGAAATCAAGCAAAAGATTGAAGAACTACACCCACAAATCTTGCTGTTGGATTTGAAGATGCCCAATTTAGACCCTGTTGAAATGGAGCGCTGGGTGCGGGAGAACCACCCTGAAACGGCAACCTTGGTTCTCACAGGGCATGATAAAGACGCTTATCTTGCGAACATGATGGAGGCGGGGGTGGCAGGGTACTTGGATAAAAAACTACGCGCCGGGCAATTAATTTCCTCCATTCGCCGCGCAGCAAGAGGCGAAATATTTTTTGATAAGGAACAAATTGACCGCGCCCACCGTTGGAGGGAAGACGTTCGCAACCGTTGGGAAAGTTTAACTGCTCGCGAGCAGGAGGTTTTGCAATTGTTGACTGAAGGGCTTGATAACAAAAGCATTGCGGCGCGATTAAGTATTTCTGTAAATACGATCCAAAAACATTTGAAAAACATATATGCAAAGTTAGGAGTAACCTCTCGAACTGAAGCAATTCATTGGTGGGTGGAAAAAGGTACTGATTTCAGTACTTGAAAACAATCGCCAAAGTCGCCATAATCACTTCCGTAAGTAAATCCGTGTGAATACAAGGAGGTGATTGTTGGCAAATGAAAGTATCTCTACTTCAGAACACTTGACGGTTATTCAAAAGGAGAAAACACGCAAAAGGTTAGAATTGTTCTGATAGCATCGCTCGCAATAGTGATTGCGATTGTGTCGAGTTTCCCGTTTGCCGGGACTGCATATGCATTGTGTAGCGGGTCAGGTTGCAATAATACAGACCCA
>CAYPCK010000403.1:0-2973 GCA_964409185.1 uncultured Anaerolinea sp.
CCAGCGCGACCATCTTCCGCCACGTGGGGGAAAGATCATACGGATTCGTTTCCACCTTGTCGGATAACTCCACCATCGCCAACGCGTCTTTTACTTGACGTTCGATCTGCTCCACCGTCATCCCAAGATTTCGGGGCCCGAACGCGACCTCCGCCCCGACGTTCTTCGAGAACAATTGCTCATCGGGATTTTGAAACACATAGCCAACCCGCCGCGCCATCTTCGCCACAGAATGGTCTTTCGTGTTCCAATCTCCGATATGGACAGAACCCGAGGTGGGTTGCAACAACCCATTCAAGTGTTTGACCAGCGTGGTCTTGCCTGCTCCGTTCTGCCCAACAATGGCAACCTGTTCACCCGATTCGATGGTGAGCGAAATTCCGCGCAATGCCTCTACGCCGGTAGGGTAGGTGAAATTCAGATCTCGAATCTCGATTCTCATCGTGCAAAACCTTCCGTTGCTTCTTCCAGCGTCATCGGCAATCGATTTCCCTTCCACATTCCCAATTCTTTTGCCTTCCGCGCCACGGATGTGTAACGCGAAATGCCAAATCCCGTTTCTGCCAGCAAGTCGGATGTCAGTACGTCGGTTGGTGTCCCGTCCAAAATAATTTCTCCCTCATGCAAAGCGATAACTCGATCTGCAAAGTTGGCGATCCATTCCACTTTGTGTTCCGCGAGAATCACCGTCATACCCCTTTCCGCCATGGTGCGAATCACCCCGAAAACTTCGCGTGTCCCGATGGGATCCATTTGTGAGGTCGGCTCGTCGAGGACGAGAACCTTGGGTTGCATGACCAGGATTGAAGTCAGCGCGACGCGTTGCTGTTGCCCGCCGGAGAGGGAGTAAGGGGAACGATCGGCAAGGTCGCTGATGCCGGTTAGTTTCATCGCCTCGTTCACCCGTTGGATCATCTCCTCGCGCGGCACGCCGATATTTTCCAGTCCGAAGGCAAGTTCCTCGAAGACCGTGTATTTTGCGCCGCTGATCTGGTTGAACGGATTTTGAAATGCCAGCCCGACGTTCAATACCCACTCGTGTAAATTCGACTTGCTCGACTCGTTCCCTGCGACTTCGACCGTGCCCGTCATCTCGCCCTTGAAAAAATGCGGCACAAACCCCGCGATGGTGTAGCACAACGTGGATTTTCCCGCGCCGTTCGGTCCGATCACCGCGACGAACTCGCCCTCGTCCACCTGCAGGTTGATGTTTTTCAACGCGGGCGAATCGGTGAGCGGATATTTGTAGGCGACGTTTTTCAGTTCGACAATTGCCATGCGATTCTCGCCAGACTGCTCAGAACGATCAACCCAATGAAGAATCTTCGTAGAGTGACTTGAAAATTTGTATCGGAAATTTCGATCACGCTGGTTTCTTTTTTATTGGAATTAAAGCCGCGCGCTTCGATGGCGATGGCGCGTTCCTCGACCTCCAGCAAACTGCCAAGCACCAACGGAAGAACGATGGGTACAAAGGCGCGGGCGCGCATCAGTAGATTTCCCTCGGTTTCCAGTCCGCGTGCGCGTTGCGCGTCCAGGATGGTGGATGCCTTTGCTTGAAAGCGCGGAATGATTTGCAAGGTGGTCACAATGATGTACGCCAGGCTGCTTGGAACGCCAACCTGTTTGAGCGAGATCATCAACGTATCGAGGCGGGTTGTCATGGCGAACAAGATAAACCCCGCCATGACCAGAATGATTCTGCCGACGCTGATCAGGGCGAAGAATGCTCCCTCCTGTTTGGGGGATAGTACCCAGAACTCAAAAATCGGGGTTCCCTCACCCCAAAACAAACTTTGGATGATTACGACAGAGAGGATGAATGGCAGGCTGATTGCCCAAACGACCCGCATAAAATTTCTGAAGATTTTTCCCCACACTGCAAGCGGAACAATGATTAGCGCGACGAGGAAATACCCGGTCCAATTTCCGGGCAGGGTCAAACCCGCCACCAATAACCACAGGGTCAACAGACTCTTCGTCAGCGGATGAAGTTTATGTAGCCCGCTTTCGCGGGCTACATACATGCTGAGCGTATTCATTCCTTGCGAAACTGCTTACTGCGCTTTGAAGCGGGCAGGGAGGGATCGCAAGATCAGCCAGACCACCATGAAGGAAAGCATTTTGTCGAACGGGTCGGACACTGCGCCCTGCGCCATGACGGACGACAGAATCCCCGCGCCGCTGGCGCGGAACGCCGCCACAAGCACATCGGTCCCGGAACCGGTCACGCCCCCGAAAACATACGCGGCGGTCGGAGCGGAAATGATCGCGGCAACAATGCCCGTGACCAGCCCCCACGCCCCGGCATATCCGCCTTTTTGAAGCAGGAAGTAGCCGATGGCGGCTCCGATCAAGATGGCGACAATAAAGATGACAGCGTACTGTGAGAACAGATCCGCCATGCTTGGGTAGCTGGTGAAACCGGTCTCGTCTGTGCTGGCGTTGGAGAAGGCAAGGACGAACATGGTCAGCGAAAAGACGAACACCGCGCCGATCACCACAGAAAGCCAGCGCGGCGATTCGCCCACAAATGCGCCGCGTTTGCCCGCGAGACCGGCAAGGAAGCCGATCACGGCAGCGACGTAAAAGAACGGCGCGGCGAACGGGTTGAACAATCCCCAGATCAGGTTGGCGAGCGCGCCGGTCAACGCGCCTGCCCACGGGCCTGCAATCGCGCCGACCAAAACGGTGCCAATACTATCCAGATAGACAGGCAGTTTCAAGCGCACCACCAATTCGCCAATCGCGATGTTGATCGCGATGGCAATCGGGATGAGTACAAGAGTTCTGGTGCTAAACTCTTTCTTGATGTTATCGAACATGTGATGCTCTCCTTTTTGATATTTGGATACTACAACACCGCGCGAACGGTTTTGTTTCACCCTCGGGGAGTGTTTTCCGGGCGCGGAAACAGCGAGATCATCCGGCTTGGCATGAAGCGTAACGAGGCAAAAACCACCAGCACGGTGA
>CAYPCK010000404.1:0-2970 GCA_964409185.1 uncultured Anaerolinea sp.
TCACAATGAATAACATGGAAATCACGATACCGATGATACTCACTGTCCGCCCCGTCATGACGATTTCCATGGCTCTGTCATCGCGTATGACATCATATCGCGGCGGGCGAACGTCGCCGCCAGATAGCCCGGCACGCCGAACAATACGCCTCCCAATGTCGTCAACAACGGGAGCAAAAACCACAGCCTTGCTTCTTCGCGCGGTATCCATTGAATGAAAAAAGCAATCAAGGGTATGATTACGGAGAGAATCCCAAGAAACTGACTGGCTCGAGCAAGGCGTATGGCGGTTTTCGCAGATTTCATCTCACAACGTCCCTGACTGATTTTACTCCACTGGCTGACAGGATTATAGTGCCATAAAAAGGAAACGGAGGCGCGCATGTTGAAAAAGAAAATTGCATTTATCGGTCCCGGCGTGATGGCGGAAGCCATGATCGCGGGGTTGCTGAATAAAAAACTTGCCAAGCCGGAGAATATCACGGTATGCGGTCCACGCGAGGAACGCGGCGCGGAGCTGACAAAAAAATACGGCGTCAAATCCACCGCCGACAATTCATCCGCCGTTGCCCATGCAGATGTGGTCGTACTTTCTGTCAAGCCGCAACGACTCAGCGAAGTGATGAAGGGACTGAAAGGAATCCGTTCGGACGCGCTGGTGCTTTCGATCATCGCGGGCGCGAACATCAAAAAGATCAGCGTGGGCTTAAAACACAAGTCGGTTGTGCGCTCGATGCCCAACACGCCCGGTCAGATCGGCGAAGGCATCACCGTGTGGACATCATCGAAGGAAGTGACCGATGAACAACAAGAGATGGCATGCGCCATTATCGGCGCGCTCGGCGATGAAGTCTTCGTCGAAGATGAAAGTTACCTCGACATGGCAACCGCGCTGTCGGGTTCGGGTCCCGCGTATGTGTTCCTCTTCACCGAAGCGCTGATAGACGCGGGTGTGCACATGGGATTCCCTCGCCGCATCGCCGAGCAATTGGTTTTGCAAACGATCAAAGGCTCCGCTTCGTTCTATGAAGCGGCTGGTCGCCACCCTGCGACGTTACGCAACCAGGTGACCTCCCCCGGCGGCACCTCCGCCGAAGCGTTGTATTATCTCGAAAAGGCGGGATTCCGCACCGCCATCTCGCGCGCCGTCTGGGCGGCGTATCAACGGTCACTGGAGTTGGGCAAGGAGAAGCCGGGGCATATTGATACGAGTGACGAGGAGAAATGAAGTTTGACCCGCAAAAGCATCATCGCCGTTCAATACGATTGAAGGAATACGATTACGCCCAACCCGGTGGATATTTCATCACAAGTGTGACGTATCATCGCGAAATGTTATTTGGGAAAATTGCAGACGGCGAAATGGCATTGAGTAAATTTGGCGAAATTGCAGATGAATGTTGGCGCGCCATCCCCGAACATTTCCCAAACGTAGAACTGGGCACATACGTGGTGATGCCAAACCACATACATGGAATTATTGTAATTACCGATGGTAGGGGCACGATATATCGTGCCCCTACACAGGAACAATTCCAAAAACCTGTGGCAAGATCAATACCCACAATTATTCGAACATACAAGGCAGCCGTCACCCGCCGCATTGGAGATGAACACAACACGGCAGGCATCTGGCAAAGGAATTATTTCGAACACGTGATTCGCAACCCGGAAGATTGGGATAGAATTCAACGATACATCGAATCCAATCCGTCTCTCTGGGCGGAGGATGAAGAGAATCCAATTAATTCGTAGGGGCGCAATATATTGCGCCCCTACACATTCCCATGTCCCTCATCACCGTCTCCTCCCTCTCCAAATCCTTCGGCGCGGAAGATTTATTTTCCGGCGTCACCTTTTCGATCGCCAAAGGCGCGCGGCTGGCGCTGGTCGGACCGAACGGCATCGGCAAGACAACTCTCCTGCGAATCCTCATCGGCGAAGAAGAACCCTCCGGCGGGACGGTCACGCGCGCGAAGAATCTGCGAATTGGCTACCTCTCGCAGGAAGCGGACTTTGAACTCAAGGGAGTACTGTGGGATGTGTGCCTTGAGCCGTTCGCCGAGTTGATTCGAATGCAAGGCGAGTTGGAAAAACTCGAAGGCGAGATGTCCGACCCCCTACGGCGCGACTACTCTGAAGAGTATCTTCGACAGGCATTGGTCCGTTATGGAAGCGTACAACACGAGTTCGAGGAACGCGGCGGATATTTTTATCCCACAAGAATCAAGCAAGTGTTGACCGGCCTAGGATTCGACGAATCCGATTTTCGCATGTCGCTCGATCATCTGTCGGGCGGACAGCGCACGCGCGCGCATCTGGCGCGTTTGCTGTTGTCGAATCCCGATCTGTTATTGCTCGATGAGCCGACGAATCATCTCGACATCAAAGCGGTCGAGTGGCTTGAAAGTTATCTCACGCAATGGGAAGGGGCGGCAGTCATCGTTTCGCACGACCGGTATTTTTTGGATCACGCCTGTAACGCATTGCTCGAAATGGCGGTCAGCGGCGCGGAATATTATCGCGGCAATTACACAACGTATTTGAACGAGCGCGAGATCCGCTGGAACCATCGCTTTGAATTGTATGAAAGCGAAAAGGAAAAACTATTAAAGGAAGTTGACTACATCAAGAAAAATATTTCGGGGCAGAACACACTGCAAGCCAAGGGAAAACTCAAGCGTTTGTCGCGCATGATGCAAGGCATCGAACTGGTCGGGTTGGAAGCCATGCTTAATTCAAATTGGGCTGAACTCGGCATTAGCACAACCACCAGTCACTTTAGCGTGGAGGAAGCCGAGCGGCGCGTGCGCGCGCTGAGACCTCCGCAACGCGTCACGCCCGATCTGCATTTGCATCTGCGCTCGACGAATCGTTCGGGCGATCTCGTCATCCGCGCAAAAGATTTGAAGGTGGGTTACCCCGCTGAAAACGGACTGCCCGAAAAATTTTTATTCGCGGCGCCCGATA
>CAYPCK010000405.1:0-2970 GCA_964409185.1 uncultured Anaerolinea sp.
GTCGC
The DNA here is from genome assembly GCA_964409185.1 of uncultured Anaerolinea sp. Taxonomy (GTDB): domain Bacteria; phylum Chloroflexota; class Anaerolineae; order Anaerolineales; family Villigracilaceae; genus Defluviilinea. The sequence continues at coordinate 6 of CAYPCK010000405.1, forward strand.
CATTGAGAACGCGCGTTTGTTCTCCTCGCTGAAGCGCACGCTCGCCGAAGTGACCGAGCTCAAGAACCTCATGGACGATGTGTTCGCTTCGATCGTTTCAGGGGTGTTGACGGCTGACGTGCAGGACCAGATCACCCTGTGTAATCGAGCCGCCGCGTCCATTTTGGGGCAGGCCTCCGCGGAGATCGTCGGCAGAAAGATTGAAGAAGTGATCCCCACGTTTGCCGCCAACATCATCCCGCACCTCGAATCAGTGCGCAATAGCGACAAGCCGGTCATCGGTCTCGAACTCAGCCAGACCAAAGCCGAGGGCGGCAATGTGGATTGGCGGTTGAACCTTTCGCCACTCAAAGATGCCGGGCAGAAAACGCAGGGCGTGGCGATCGTGCTCGACGACCTGACCGAGCGCAAGAAACTCGAAGCGCAGCGCGGGTTGTTGCAGCGCATGGTGTCGCCCGCGGTACTCGACCAGCTTGACCCGAACACGTTACAGGTGGGGGGCAAACAGGTTTTCATCACCGTATTGTTCGCGGACGTGCGGGGCTTTACCTCCTACAGCGAGAAACATTCGCCGGAAGAATTGGTGGCGGTGTTGAACCAGTACCTCGCCGCGGCGGCGGAAGCCGTGCTCGCGCAGGAAGGCACCGTGGACAAGTTCCTCGGTGACGCGGTGATGGCGTGGTACAACGCGCCGGTCCTGCAACCCGATCACACGCTGCGCGCGGTCAAGTCGGCGCTGGGCATCCGCGAGGCGATCGCGAAACTGCACAACGAACTTCCCAAAGAAGCGCATCTCGATTTCGGCGTGGGTATCAACTACGGCGAAGCCGTGCTCGGCTGGATCGGCACCGAAAAGCGACTCGAATTCACCTCGCTCGGCGATAGCGTGAATACCGCCAAACGCATTCAGGAAAATTGCGCGAAGAATCAGATTCTCATTAGCAAAGAAGCGTACGAGCGCGTGAAAGACGAAGTGGACGCGCGTCCGTTCGCGCCGCTCACGGTGAAAGGCAAGACCCAGCCGTTGGATGTGTATGAGGTGATGGGGTTGAAGTAAAGGTGTTGACGATTTTAGATTGACGATGTACGCAGCACAGAATTTGTACTGCGTCTTTATTTACTCACCTTACGCGCCTCGGTGTTTTCCCTGCGTTCTGACCGCCGACGGCGGACCGTTGTTCTTACACTTGAGTCGGTCGTCCGCGGTCAGCGGTCAAATTGAGTTGAGGCTTGACTGAAAAGCATAAACTGCACAGGGTGAGTTATTTAAGGTTTTTTACGAATGAAACCAACTGCCTCAGTCCACTTTCAATCGGCGCAATATTGATAAACTCATTCATGGTATGCGCGCCTCCGCCCGTCGTCACGCCGAGCACGAGCGCGGGATAGCCCAGACTGAGTGGGATATTCGCATCCGTTGAACCCGATGTGAGAGTGGGTTCGAGTCCCTGCTCGCGGATACATTCCTGCGCAAGTTGAATGAGCGGATGATCGGCGGATAGTTCTCCCGCGGGACGCGCGCCGATAATTTCCGCTTCAAATTTCACTTCGGGTTGACTCACCTCCTGAATCTTTTGTTCCACTTTTGAGATCAACTCCGCCAGCGACTCCTGCCCTTCCGAACGCAAATCCAATTCGAGCGATGCTTCAGCGGCGATCGTGTTGATCGAGGTGCCGCCTGAAATTTTCCCCACGTTCATCGTCGTGCGCGGTTCAGCCGGCAGCTTCATCGAAGTCAACTCCACGACAAGTTTCGACAATGCATGAATCGCGGACGGCTTGCCATAGTCCGACCACGAATGTCCGCCCTTGGTTTTCGCGGTGATTCGGTATCGTTTAACTCCAATCGCGCGGTGATAAATATTTCCCAGCGCCATCCCTTCCAGGATCAGATAAGCCTTCACCTCTGAACCGAAGCGATCCACCACCGCCTTCATCCCGCGCAGATCGCCCAATCCCTCCTCGCCGACATTGGCAACGAACCACACATCATGGCTCCCCTCTCCATTCGGGAGAGGGGTTGGGGGTGAGGGACGTAACCCCCACAACACCCCAAACAACGCCGCGACGCCGAGCGAGTTATCCCCGATGCCCGTACCGTACACCCTCCCCGCCTCGCGCCGAATTTCCAGATTCGTTTCGGCTGGGAACACCGTATCCAAATGTGCGGAAACGATCAACGGCTTCGATTCGGACGATTGACCATTGACCATTGACGATGGTCTATCGTCCATGGTCCATCGTCCGAAAACGTTCTCCACCGCATCCACCGACACATCGCGCAACCCTTCGCGCTCGAACAATCCGCGCACGAACTCCGCACGCGCGTCCTCGGCAAACGTCGGCGCGGGGATTTGTTGAATCTGAATCGCCAGCTCGATCACACGCTCAACCAGTCTCAAATCTCAAATCTCCAGTCTCGAATTCTCCAATGCTCTTTCTTCACCTCGCAAGCCCGATTGCTACCGCCTCACACCTCCCTCATCAAACCCCTCACCGCATTCAACCGCGCCTCCGCCAGCCCGGGCATCACTTCCAGCGGATAGAACGCGCCGCTCCCCTCTACCTTCAACGAAGCGGAAACGCTCCCGTGGAACACACCATCGAGCGGGTCGTAGTTCCTGCAATACCCCGCTAGGAATCCGCCATCGAACGCGAAGCCCGCGCCTGTCAGGTCCGCAAGCCGCGCCGGGTAGGCGGGGATCTCGAATTTTTTTTTCGAGGCAGATATGAACAGCAACTGTCCCTGCGCGCCGCGCTTGACGACGACATATTCGCACCCATACATCGAAACCGCCTCTGCCATCTCCCACAGGTCGTGAGTCTCGCCCCAAAACAAGGCGCGCAATTCCTCCTGGGAAAGAAGCAGAGCCGTCGCGCCGCTTAAGAACGCCGGCAGGGTGCGCTTCGCTTTGGGGTTCATGTCGGCAGGCAGAGGGTCGAGGATGAACGTGTGCGCGTTCCC
>CAYPCK010000406.1:0-2968 GCA_964409185.1 uncultured Anaerolinea sp.
GCCGAGGAAGGCGGCGAGTTGCCAGGCGATGTCAGCATGTTGTGTGCTCTTGCCGACCACGTAACCCCATCCGCCGACGGAGACGAATTTATGTTCCGTGCCCATCATCGGCGGCAGGGAGACGTAATCGAAGACCAAGTCGGGATAGCCGATCTTCGCATCGCCCGCGTACCAGGAACCCAGCACGCCGATGGCGTTGTGTCCCTGCGCGAACGAATCGCCGACCCATTCGCTATCGGCGTTGAAGATGATCGGGTCAACAATGCCGTCTTGCTGCGCCATGTCCATCAATTTCTGGATGGTTGCAACGGCTTCGGGCGAGTTGAAGTTGAAGTGTTTGCCGTCTTCGGCAAAGTAGTTGCCGCCCTGCTCCAGAATTCCTGCAAGGAAGTACGTAAACAATTGGTCACTGTTGGTGTAGTGCATCCCTGCGGTGGTCATCACGCCATCGGAGCCAAGCACGGTCAACTTCTTGGCATCGGCAACGACCGCGTCCCAGTTATCCCACGCGGGCGGGTACGCAATGCCAGCCGCTTCGAACAACGCGGGATTTACGTATGCGCCGCCGTATTCGAGATTGTATTCAGCGGGGAAGCCGTACAACTTGCCGTCACAGGTCTGCCCGCCGAGCGGCGCGTCGAAGAAAATCCCCTTCGCGGCATCGAGGGTCATCACATCGGCTGGCACTTCGAGCAACTGTCCGCCCGAGGCGTAGCGGCAGGTATACCCGCCAGGGATGAGAATCACATCCGCTGTGTTGCCCGCGGGGAGCGAAGTCTGGATGGTCTGAATGAACACATCCCACGGGAAGGTCTCATACTTGATGGTGACATTCGGGTTCGCCGCCATGAAGTCATCGAACATTTTCTGGTTGGCTTCATTGAACGCGGGCGCCTGATGTCCCCACACGCGGATCTCCACTTTCTCATCCATCGCGGCGGCTTCGGTGGCGGCAGGTTCGGCACCGCCTCCACATGCGGCAAGTAAAAGACTTGCCATCACAAAAACGAACAGTATCTTTTTCATTTTTCTTCTCCTTTTGGTTAGAAATCTAATTTCACGACCGCCGTCAAATTGGTCGGGCGGTCGGGATTCAAACCCTTCGCCAGCGAACGATAAAACGACATCAACTGCAGAACAGGAAGATAAAGGACGCCGCGCACCTCCTCAGGGATATTGGACTCGAAACAAACATCCGCTTCTTTCTCACCGACAACTGCTACTGTTCCCCCAAGCATTTTCATCTCTTCGAGCACTTTCATTTCATGAACCCGATTTGAATCGGACAACAGACCGCAGACCACAGACGATTTTCCAACCATGGACATCGGTCCGTGACGGAATTCCAAAAAGTGGAACGGTTCGCTGTGTGTCAGTGTCATCTCTTTCATTTTGAGATTCACTTCGCAGGCGAGACCATAACGAATGCCTGAGCCGAGAAAATAAAAACGGTCGAACGATAAATTCTCACCAATGGATTTGGCATATCCTTCGTAATTACCAATTACCGAATTACCAATTTCAGGCAACTCCCTCATCGCTTCTACAAAATCATTCCTCCCCGCCATCTTTGCGCACAACGCCGCCGCCGCCACATACATCGAGGCAAACGAGCGGGTCTGCGCGACGGATTGTTCCTGTCCTTTGTCGATCACAAAATTAAAGTCCGCCATGCGCGAAAGGATTTCGTCGTAGTTGGTGATGACAGCAACGTCACCGCGCGTTTCGTTTTTGAATTTCTCAACCGCTTTTACAGTTTCAGTTGTCGTCCCAGAGCGGCTGACGGCAACAAGTAGGTGCGAGATACCATCTCGCACTACAACTTTTGAATTCAACAACAACTCCCCCGCAGGGACGGCGCGCGCCGCGCGACCCGTGAGTTCTTGATACAAAGCCGCTGCCGCCAGCGAGAGATAGTACGTCGAGCCGCAGCCAGTGAAAATGACCTGGTCGTAGTCACCCGCTTTGGGTGAGGGCGAAGCGTGAACGACATCCAACGCCTGCGCCCAGGCTTCGGTTTGAGTCTTGATCTCGTTGTAGGTGTGATAGTTTGATGGTTTCATGGTTTCTTAGTTTTGTAGTTTGGTTTACCCGCCCAGAATGAGCGAGAACCGTTTTTCGTACTCCGCAAGTTTGGGCTCGACGATTTCCACTGCCTCGCGCTGGGGCGATTGCAGGACGGAACGCGCTATTTCGCCAAACATATCCGCCAGCATGGATTCGATGCGACGCCACAAGCGCAGGGATGGGTGGGGACGCGCGATTTTCAGGGTTTTCTCCAACACCGCGCGCATTCCCTCTGGCTGAAATTCCAGTTGCGGATACGCGTCCAGGCGCGCGGGTAGGATGGTGGTTTCACGCGAGAGCCGAACCTGGTTTTCGACGGACACAAATGAGCGAATCAAATCCACAGCCGCCCGTTCCTTCGCGGTGTCGGCGCGGGCGGTTTTCCAGATCACAAGATGATCGCCGCCGATCCAGGGGATTCCTGGCGTGGCGGCGACGCCGATCTTTTCGCGCAGTTCGTCCGCCATGGTATTGGTCGCGATCGCGTCGCTGTACGATTCCGCGCCGCCGATCAGGACCGCAGTTTCGCCTTTTGTAAAGAAGCGCTCAAGGCATGCGCCATATTCCATCTCCTGAAGGTGAGGCGGAATAAAACGGAAGAGATCGAAAAATTGAGCCAGTCCCTTGCGGGCGGGCGGCGAATTGAATTGCGCGCTTTTCCCATCGACGCCGATACACTCGCCCCCGTGCGCGCGCAGCCACGAGGACGCGATGTGCGGCAGGTCGAGATAATGCGAACTTGTGGGGATCGCCCAGGGAGCGATCCCTGCTTTTTGCAGGGCGCGGAAGGTTTCGATCATCGCTTCGGGCGTGGAAAACGCGTCGCTTTCATCCATGCCCGCGCGTTGCAGCAAATCGCGGCGATAAAAAACGACAAAGGTGTACGCCGACCAGGGAATCG
>CAYPCK010000407.1:0-2965 GCA_964409185.1 uncultured Anaerolinea sp.
ATCGGCTGGATTTTGCATCCCACCCCCGAAGTGTTGAATCCCAACGGGCTTTCGCAATATCTCTGCTTCTCCCGGCCGTTGAGGATTCGACCTGATCGCCGGCAACTGTCGGGGAGTGGGTTAGAATCACTCCAGCGACGCGACCTATGGACATCAACTTCAACCTGAAATTTTTCTCGATCAACCGGCAAATTTCGATCACCCGCCAGACGTTTCAATACGGCGTTGGTTTCCTGACCATCCTGATTGCGATGATTGCTTCGTATTGGGGATCTGTGGATGTGCTGGTCTTGGTGCTCGCTGCGATTGGCGGGATCGTTGGTTTATTGGCGCTGGGTTGGCAGCCTCTCCTTGCTTATATCCTCCTGATGCCCGCCGGGATGTTCGTTCCCTTCTCGGGTCCCGGCGGTTTTAATGCCTCCATCCTGCTCGTCATGATGATGACTGTCCTGTGGATCGGGAATATGTTCGTCGTGCGCCGCAGGTTCGAGTTTGTTCGATCCTCTGCGGTTCGCCCGGCGGTGTTCTTCATGATTGTTTCTTTGGTTGCTTTTGGCATGGGGCAGGTTTCCTGGTTCCAGTTCGCTCGACAGGCGCCGTTCGATACCCAACTCGGCGGTTTTGCCATCTATTTTTTCTCCCTTGCCATGATGGTCATGACCGGGAATATCATCAAAGACATCCGCTGGTTGAAAGCGATCATGTATGCGTTCATCGGCTTGAGCATGGTTTATGTGCTTGGCAGGGCGGTGTTGTGGTCCGGAATTGACTCGATCTACGAGAACGGATTTGTCGCCAATAGCATGTTGTGGACGTGGCTGGTCATTCTTCCGCTCGCCCAGGTTTTGTTCAACCATGAACTGAAACCTCGCAGCCGTGCGCTATTGTTTGTGGCGGTGGCGTTGACGTTGTATGTGGCGGTTGTGCAAACCAACGATTGGAAATCCGGCTGGGTGCCTGCCATGGTGGGGGTCGGGGTTTTGTTGGCGTTCCGCTTTCCAAAACTTGCGGTTGCTGCGGTGCCGTTCGCGTTGATCGGCGTCGTGTACCTCGCGCAGGATTTGATATCCACCGACCAATACAGTTGGGGAACGCGCGTGGACGCCTGGATCGTTGTGTTGGAGATCAGCCGCGCCAATCCGATCTTGGGGCTGGGTTTTGCCAACTACAACTGGTACGCGCCGTTATTTCCATTGCGCGGGTATTACATCCGCTTCAACTCACACAGTCAATTTGTGGACATCATCGCTCAAACCGGCTTGGCGGGCTTGATTTGTTTTCTCTGGATCTTGTATGAAGTGGGCACACTCGGCTGGCGCTTGTCGCGTCAATTGAAGGATGGTTTTGCTCGCGCGTATGCCTACGGTGTGTTGGCGGGAGTGGCGGCATGTCTCATGGCGGCGTATCTGGTGGACTGGCTATTGCCGTTCGCCTATAACATCGGGCTGAATGGCTTCCGCGCCAGCATACTGCCGTGGATCTTTTTCGGCGGGTTGATCGCTCTCGAACAAATGCAGAAGGATAACAAACTTTCTTGATCATGGAGGGTTTCTTGGAAGAACTCATTGGATTGATCCCCGCCGCGGGGAAGGGGGTTCGGCTGGGTCTGCCGTACCCGAAAGAGTTATATCCGGTCATTCGGAATAATCACTACAAGCCCATCGCTCAATTCGTGGTGGATAACCTCGTCAACGCCGGGCTCAAACACATCGTCTTCGTGGTGAACGAGACCAAACACCAGCTGATGGGTTATTTTGGGAGCGGGATGCGCTTCGGGTGCGACATCAGTTATGCGGTACAGGAAGTGGTGGAGGGGAAGACCAAATCCACCTCGCCGGGGCTGGCACACGCCCTGGATTCGGCATATCACCTGGTAAAAGGCAGGACCGTTTTCTTCGGCATGGCGGATACGCTCATGAAGCCCAACGACATCTTCAAACGGGTCTATGAAGCCGCCTCACCGGAGGACGATGTTGTCTTTGGGATGTTTACCACGGATCGCCCCGAAAAATTCGGCATGGTCCGGCTGGGAGACAATGGACGCGTCGTCGAGATCGTGGACAAACCCAAACAAACGGACCTGACCGAGATGTGGGGATGCATCATCTGGCGCCCGAAATTCACCGAGTATTTACACCAGTGTGTTTTTGAACAGGGCATTTCCGATTTTGCGAAGATCATGAACGATGCGATTGCGCTTGGGATGAAGTTCCGCGGCGTTCATCTCAAAGACGGCACGTACATCGACCTTGGGACGTACGATGAAATTGCCGAGATGGACAGAAAATATCGGGGGGAGGATTAATGTCGGGCATGGAGAACAAGCCGAACGTCCGGGAAAGAAGCGATGTTGTCGTGGATATGTCCATTGTGCTGGTGTGCTGGAACAACAAGGCATATCTCGATCCGTGTTTGAAATCGCTGTATGACGGCGGGCTGAAAAGTTCGTTCGATGTCGTGGTGGTGGATAACGGTTCCACGGACGGAAGCCAGCAAATGCTGGCGGAAAAATACCCGCAGGTGATGGTGATTCAGAACGCGGGGAACATGGGGCTGGGGAAGGCAAGCAATCAGGGGATCGAAGCGACGAACGGGCGGCATGTATTGTTGCTGAACAACGATACGATCGTGAACGGACCGTCGCTCGATGTGCTGGTGGAGTATCTGGATGCGCACCCAAACGCTGGAGCGGCGGGGGGCAAATTGCTCAATCCAGATGGTTCGTTTCAATCCGGGTTTGCGCCGTTTTCCACGTTGTTGGAGGAATTCCTCATCGTCACGCGGATCGGGGAAATGTTGTGGGCGGGGTATCCTTCGCATGGTGATTCGAATCAAATCAAGGAAACCGGCTGGATGAGCTCGGCATGTTTGCTGGTGCGGCGTGCGGCGCTCGATCAGATTGGCTTGCTTGATGAAGGTTATTTTATTTATGGCGATGAGGCGGATTTACAGTTTCGCTTGAACA
>CAYPCK010000408.1:0-2953 GCA_964409185.1 uncultured Anaerolinea sp.
TTCAAATGCGGTTTACTGCGATCATATTTTTCCTTCGCCATTTCATGCTCCTTCTATGAATACTTTTGTATGTATGTTATTTCATGATTTCCTGCGCGACGGACTGGGAGACCGGCGCGTAGTGATCGAATTCCATGCTGAAAACACCGCGACCTTGTGTAGCGGAACGCAGTTCGGTCGCGTACCCGAACATTTCGCCCAGCGGCACCATCGAGCGGACGGCTTGCGCATTGCCGGGGCGGACATCCATGCCCTGGATACTTCCGCGGCGACTGTTGATCTGACCGATCACATCGCCGAGGTAATCATCCGGCACGACCACTTCGACCTTCATGATGGGCTCGAGGAGCACGGGCGAACCACGTTGCACGCCTTCCTTAAAAGCCATTGAAGCCGCCATCTTGAACGCCATCTCGTTCGAGTCCACTTCGTGGAAGGAGCCGTCGAACAGCGTAATTTTCATATCGACAACGGGATAGCCAGCCAGCACGCCGCTATCCGCCGCTTCTTTGATGCCTTTTTCCACGGCAGGGATATATTCCTTCGGAATCGCGCCGCCGATGATCTTGTTTTCAAAAACAATGCCGCTTCCCCGTTCACCGGGTTCAAGTGAAATCACCACGTGACCATATTGACCCCGTCCACCGGATTGCTTGGCGTATTTATGGTCCACTTTCGGGACAGCACGGGTGATTGATTCGCGATACGCAACACGCGGTTTGCCGACATTCGCCTGCACGCGGAATTCGCGCATCATGCGGTCAACGATGATGTCGAGGTGCAGTTCGCCCATGCCGGAGATGATGGTCTGCGCAGTGCTTTCGTCGGAACGGACACGGAATGTGGGGTCTTCTTCGGATAATTTGCGAAGCGCTTCCCCCATTTTTTCCTGGTCGGCAGTACTCTTCGGTTCGATGGCAATCGAGATGACCGGTTCGGGAAACGAAATGCTTTCGAGAACCACGGTCTTGTTATCGCAAAGGGTATCGCCCGTGAAAGACTCTTTGAATCCAAGTGCGGCGCCAATATCGCCCGCGCGGACTTCGGTGATATCTTCACGTCGGTCGGCGTGCATACGGATCAAACGGCCGATGCGTTCGCGTTTGCCCTTCGTCGAATTGTTGAGCATTTGCCCCTGCGAGACGACACCCGAATATACGCGGAAGTACGCGAGACGCCCGACATACGGGTCGGTGACGATCTTGAACACGAGCGCGCTCAAGGGGGCGTTGTCATCTGCTGGTAACTGGACCAACTGTCCATCCTCGTCTGTGGCGCTGACAGCAGGAATATCCAGCGGGGAGGGCAGGAAGTCCACAACGGCATCCAGGAGAACCTGAACACCTTTGTTTTTTAAGGAGGAACCGCAGAAAACAGGGTAAGCCTTGTTGGCAATAACGCCTTTCCGCAGTGCGGCTTTCAGTTCAGGGACGCTAATCTCCTGCGCTTCAAGGAACTTCATCGTCAACTCGTCGTCGAGTTCGGCGATTCGTTCGACCATGCGCGCGCGCGACTCTCTGGCGGCTTCTTTCAAATCATCAGGGACTTCAACGATCTTTGGCTCTTTGCCGAGGTCGTCTTCCCACACGATGGCTTTCATTTCAAGCAGGTCAACCACCCCTTTGAAGGTCGCTTCGAAGCCAATCGGCAATTGCATCGGGATCGGGTTGGCGCCAAGTCGGTCAATGATCGTCTCGATCGTCCGGTCATAGGACGCGCCTACACGATCCATTTTGTTCACAAAACAAATACGCGGAACGCCGTAACGATCTGCCTGCCGCCAAACCGTTTCACTCTGCGGCTCAACGCCTTGGACAGCGTCAAAGACCACCACCCCGCCGTCCAGCACACGTAACGAGCGTTGGACTTCAGCGGTGAAATCGATGTGTCCCGGTGTATCGATCAGATTGAACTGATAGCCCTTCCATTCGGCAGAGACTGCCGCGGACACGATCGTGATACCGCGTTCGCGTTCCTGCACCATCCAATCGGTCACTGTGGTTCCATCGTCGACGGAACCAATGCGGTGGGTTTTGCCGGTATAGAACATGATCCGCTCGGTCGTGGTGGTTTTTCCGGCGTCAATGTGGGCAATGATCCCGATATTTCGATATTTCTCAAGCGGATACTCGCGTGCCATTCTTTATTAAGTACCTTCTCTGTATGGTCTGAAATTAAATCCGATAGTGTGAAAAGGCGCGGTTGGCTTCTGCCATTTTATGGGTTTCATCGCGCTTGCGGATCGCCGCGCCGGTCTCATTGAAAGCGTCGATCAATTCACCGGCCAGTTTATCCGGGAAAGATTTGCCTCCCCGCTCGCGCGCAGCGGCAAGAATCCAGCGAATCGCCAGCGTGGTGCGGCGGTCGGAAGAAACTTCCATGGGAACTTGATACGTGGCGCCACCCACGCGGCGCGGGCGGACTTCCATGGCGGGGGAAACATTTTTAAGAGCGCCATCGAAGACATCCATGGGATTCTTCTCTGTGCGTTCTTTGATCAAGTCCATCGCACCGTAGATTAAGCCAACAGCCACGCTCTTCTTGCCGCGTTTCAAGACGTGTTGAACCATCGTCTGCACGTTGACGCTGTTATAACGGATGTCCGGAAGGACCTCTCTTCGTTCAGGTTTTGCTCTGCGCATCTTTCATCACTCCATCAATTTACTTGGGGCGCTTGGCGCCGTATTTCGAACGGCCTTGCTTGCGGTTGGCGACACCGGTCGTATCGAGCGACCCTCGCACGATATGATATCGGACGCCCGGCAAATCCTTTACACGCCCGCCGCGCACAAGCACCACCGAGTGTTCCTGCAACTGGTGGCCCTCACCGGGAATGTACGCGGTCACTTCGATACCGTTTGTAAGGCGCACACGGGCGATTTTGCGAAGCGCCGAATTCGGTTTCTTCGGCGTCATCGTGCGGACGACCGTACAAACTCCGCGTTTTTGCGGC
>CAYPCK010000409.1:0-2953 GCA_964409185.1 uncultured Anaerolinea sp.
TGGATTGATGCGCTTCGGCGACTCGTGGCCCCAAAAGCACGATCTTTCCTCCTTGCGCTTGCTCGGCACGGTGGGAGAGCCCATCAATCCCGAAGCGTGGAAGTGGTATCACCGCGTCATCGGCAAAGGCAAACTCCCCATCATTGACACGTGGTGGCAAACCGAGACCGGCGCATTCATGATCACGCCCACACCGGTCGTGCCGCTCAAACCCGGCTCAGGGACTCGTCCGTTCTTCGGGCAGGAGGCGGAGATCGTGGACGAACAGGGCAAACCCGTCGCGGACGATACCGAGGGTTACCTCGTGTTGAAGAACCCGTGGCCCTCGATGCTGCGGACAATTTATAAAGATGACGAACGGTATGTCAATCAATACTGGAGCAAGTACCCCGGCAAATACACCACCGGCGACTCTGCCAAGCGCGACCGCGACGGCTACTTCTGGATCATCGGCCGCGTGGACGATGTGATCAAAGTCTCCGGTCACCGGCTTGGCACAGCAGAGGTTGAATCGGCACTGGTGAGTCATCCCGCCGTTGCGGAAGCCGCGGCGATCGGGCTACCGCACGAGATCAAAGGACAAGCGATTTACACGTTCGTACTGCTCCGCGCAGGAAAGGTTGCATCGGCTGAACTGGCAGAGGAACTTCGACAGCACGTCGCCACCCACATGGGACCCATCGCCCGCCCGGAGGAAGTCCGCTTTGTGGATAAACTTCCCAAGACGCGCTCCGGCAAGATCATGCGACGCGTCTTGAAGGCGCGCGCGCAGGGGTTGCCGGAGGGGGATGTGAGTACGTTGGAGGAATAGAGAATTAGAGAATTCAATTCATGACCACACAAAAAGAATACGAAGACGAAATCCTTGCGTGGCGGGCCGAGAAATACGCCGCGCTGACCGGCGAAAATGGCTGGCTCGCGTTGACGGGTTTGTTCGACCTCAAGGAGGGAAGGAACCTCGTCGGTTCGACCTCGATGTGCGAAGTTGTCCTGCCCGAACACGCCCCCACCTACCTCGGCGTGGTGGATGTCTCCGGCAAGACCATACGCTTCCAACCCGCCAACGGGGTGCCGGTCAAGGTCAACGGGCGCGCCGTACAAAAGGCGATCCTCAAGCCCGCGCAGGACCCGAAGCCGAGTTTCATCACGTGGAATAACATCCGCATGGTTGTTCACAAGCATGGGGAAAAATTTTCGCTCCGCATTTGGGATAACGACCGCGAGGAACGATTCAAACTCCCGCCGTTAAAGTGGTTCCCGGTGGACAAAAAATTTAGATTCAACGCAACCTACACGCGCTACCCCAAACCAATAATCTCACCGCAGGACAATTCCATCGGCGAGGTGGTCGAGAATGAATACACGGGCTACGTCTCGTTTCGATACGAAGGCAAGACCTACAAACTCGAAGTGACCGAAACCAGCACGAAGAAATTATTCGTCAAATTCCGCGATGGGACAAGCACAAAGGAAGCCTATCCCGCCTGCCGTTATCATTACACCGAACCGCCAAAAAAAGGGAAAGTGATCGTGGATTTCAACAAGGCATACAGCCCGCCGTGCGCGTTTACGCCGTACGCTACGTGCCTGTTTGCCCCGCCGCAAAACACCCTCCCCTTCCGCGTGGAGGCGGGGGAGATCTACCGAGGGTAAATTGTTTCCCGGAATCAAGTGTCATTGCGAAGCGGCGAAGCCGCTGCGGCAATCTCGCGGTCGTGAATCTAATACGAGATTGCCGCGCAATGACACTGCTAAGAATCACCCCAAAATAAAATTCGTGAAAAAGTCCGGGACAAAGAACCCGCCGATGCCAAATCCCCACTTCAAAATACAACACGCCAGAAAGATGACAAGCCCCAAGCCGATCATGAAATAATCGCGCGGCGCATACTTTAATTCCTTGAGCCATGTGCGTGAAGCGGTGCCGAACGCGCGCAAGTCCATGGCGTCGATCACTTCCTCTCCCGTGACGGTGGATTGCATGGTGACCGGGATGATGAGCGGGGCAAGCCTGCGGATTTTTTCGAGCAAGCCGCCTTTGAGTTTTTCAACTTCGTAACCGCGCGCACGCTGGGCATCAATTGTAATGGTGAGATCACGCGCAAAGGTGGGAAGGAAGCGGAACGCCAAATCCATGGTGAAGGAAACCTTGTCCGACGCGCCCATCCGCCGGAACGCGGTTCCGTAGATATTCGGGTCGAGCGTGTACGGGAGCATGATGGCGGGGAGCGCCATGGTGAGCATGCGAGCCATTTGATTCAGCGCAAACCACACCTTCGAGACCGTGATATTGACGATCCATCCCCGGTCTGCCCAAAACGAAATCGTGAACAGCACCGGGGATGGAAGGTTGACCACCGAGGAAGGACCGCCGCGCCCGGATAACAATCCGTTCAAGCCAACGATGAAGAACACCAGCACGAAAATGTAGAGCCAGGTCCGCCGGACATCCTTCCACTCGATGCGCGCCATCAGGTACAGGGTCAGTGACAAAAGAAACATCGGGAGGATGAAGCGGTAATCCCAGATCTCCGGGAGGGTCAGCGCAAAGATCACGCAGAACATGAAGATAAAGCGCGTGCGCGGGTCCAGGCGCTGGATGAAGGTGTTGCGCGGGCGGTACTTCCAGGTGACGAGCATGGATTATCTGCCTCGGCGGGCGGCGACTCCGGCGAAGGCGATCATGAGGATGGGCAGGAGAACGACGGTGACCACGGCATTGCCGACGAACGCGGGCACGAAATATCCGACGAGCGCGGTGTTGAAGTCAATGCCGCCGACGAACATCTCCGTGAGCGAGGCAAACAGCATCCCCACGGCGATGCCGGCAAGCCCATAGCCGACCGCTTTGATGATGTTCGGCTGGGCTTTGAAGTCGTTGATCAACGGCATCACCAAGCCTGCCACCAAGCCCATCAAACCGTTGCCGAGACTCCAGTTCCAGTAGAAGCCC
>CAYPCK010000410.1:0-2950 GCA_964409185.1 uncultured Anaerolinea sp.
TTGGTATCGATCTTGCCAGACGACGTGAAGTGCAACGACCTTTGCCGGATCAATCGAGTAAATCACCGAGGCGTCAATGATCACTTCCTGTCCATCCTTGGTGCGCGCGCGGATCGAGTCGTCTCCTTGAATTTGCCCTTCGCTCGGCGTCGCAGACATGGTGTAGGTTTGATTCGAGATTGAATAGGTGACCACTTGCTCGACAACCGGTAGAATCCAATGCAGGCCAGGTTCCAGGGCTTGTGGGCGAATGCCTCCTGCGCCGATCGTCTTCACGATGCCGCGTTCGTTCGATTCAACATAGACCAGCCCCGAACCGAGCACCGTCAGCAATGCCGCGATGATTAATATGATCAACGCGGATGAACTGGATCCTTTGGCGGTCTGGTTGCGGCTGGCGCGCACGGCGGCGAGGATGGCAAGCGCGATGGCGGCGACCCAGGCAAACCCCGCGAGCGAGCGAATAACCTCAACAATGTTCATGGTTCCTCCGAAATCAAGTTGAAAGAATTATACCGCCATGATAGCATAGCGGAATGTTCACAAGTAAAGGGCAGGTTAACGAGTTGATTCTTCAGGGCGGACTCCGTCGCGCGCGGATCTCCTGCCCTGAAAATCTCATTCCCGCGCCGGGGCAATACCTGATTGCCAGCCGCGGGCCCGGCGCCGTTTTACCTGTTTCTGTTTTTTATACGGATTCTGCGCCTGATGGCGTCGCCGTGGCGCCGTGGCGACATTTTATCGCCGCGCCAATACCGGACACATGGTCTCCCGGTATGGAAATCCAAATCCGGGGTCCGATTGGGCGCGGGTTCAACCTCCCACCCTCGGCGCGACGCGTCTGCTTTGTGGCACTGCAGGGCTCATTCGTCGGTGCGAACGGACTGATCTTGCCTGCCCTCAAGCAAGGCGCGGCAGTCACCTGTGTTACCGATACCTGGTTCGACAACCTGCCCGATGTTGTTGAAATTCAGCCGCTCTCTTCGCTGGGCGAAATTTTTGTATGGGCGGACTACATCGCCTTTGACATCTCTCGGGACCGCCTGCCTGAGTTGAATGACAAGTTGAGGGAGTTGAATCTTATCCCGTTCAAAGGCGCAGCGGAAGTGTTGGTCCGCGCGCCCATGCCATGCGGGGGCATTGCCGACTGCGGGGTGTGCGCCGTTCGATCAAAGCATGAATGGAAAATGATCTGCCGTGACGGGCCTGTGTTCAAGGTCGGGGAAGTTTAGTACCAGATACGAAACGAAGTGTTGGTTTTGCCGGTATTGCCCATGAATTCGACGATTACCTCGATGGATACAAGTTCGCCTGCCGGTTGATTCACAAATCCAAAAGAAACGCGGGCGAGTCCAGCGGTATTCGTTGTCGTGGAGAATTGTTGAGCGGTGCCGTCCGGCAGGCGGATCGAAAAAACCACGCCGGCTCCGGAAACCCCACGCAAATTTTGATCTTGCACAATCACTGAAGCGGATTGTTCATCGGTTGAGCGAGTAATCGGTCTGGCTACGTACGCGCGCGGCGCAAGGGAAAGCACCGGGTTGATCGCCGCGTTGATTGGCTCCGGCGGATTCAGGTGAAAGCGGTCTTCGCCGAGCAGGTCAAAGTAGGTTTGTCCAAGCGGAGAAACCTCTACGCGGTTTTCTCCTCCCGTTGTCTGCCACTCCAGACGCGCCTTTTCGAAGTACTGAACGTACTTCCCCTCGCGCTCCTCGGCATGTGAGATCGGGAGACCGAACTGCGCCGCGCCGCCGTTCTGTTTGTAAAACTCGACAAAATCGTAACAAACCTGAAAACCGGCGATCAATTCGCATGCCGCCGGGTTTTGCGGCTCCAGTTGAATTGCCGGCTGGTGTAATACCGCGCCAATGGGCGTCAATGTAACGGCGGTGTTCCCTTGCGCGTCAGTTGTAAACTCAAAACGGGCGCGTTGAAAATATTGCACCGTCTTGCCATCCCGCGAAACAAATTGCTCTGAAATAGGCGAGCCATAGATGAGTTCAGGATTGATTGTGTTGTTGTAATAATCAAGGAATTCCCCTTCGACAAAATGCCCCGTCTCTTCAAAAAAACTTCCATGCGGCGAAGGGCGGGCGCTGCATGAAACCAGCGCAAGTCCAACAACAAGCAATAACCCGGCGGGACTTCTCATGCGCGCATTATATTACGCCTTCAACAGCGCTGCAACGATCCGTTCGGCGGCATGACCATCGCCATACGGGTTCACTGCCCGCGCCATCTTTTCGTACGCCGACGGATCATCCAGCAGTTGCGACGCTTCAGTCACAAGTCGGTTTGTTTCGGTACCTACAAGTTTCAACACTCCCGCATCAACTCCCTCCGGGCGTTCGGTGGTCTCGCGCATCACAAGCACGGGAATCCCGAACGTAGGCGCTTCCTCTTGTATTCCGCCCGAGTCGGTGAGGATTAAATAGGCGTGCTTCATCAAATGGATGAGCGGTAAATAATTCAGCGGTGGAAGCAGGGTGACGCGATCAACGCTGTTCAGAATCCGATTGACAGGTTCTTGCACGTTTGGGTTCAGATGAACCGGGTACACGATTTCCACGTCCCGACGCGAAGCGAGTTCCTTGAGTGCATGGCAGATATTTTCGACGGGAGTCCCGAAATTCTCGCGGCGATGCGCCGTCACCAGAATGAGCTTTTTATCCTGCCCGGTTCGAGGCGCCGAACTTCTCATTTTCAATTTTACGAGCAGTTCCCTAATCTCCGGCGGTTCTGTTTGCCGGGCGACATACTGCAAGGCATCAATAACGGAGTTCCCGGTGACGTGAATTGTGGAGGGATCAACCCCCTCGTGAAGCAAATTCGCCCTCGACCATTCTGTCGGTGTGAAATGCAAATCAGCCGTAACGGTGGCAAGGCGGCGATTGACTTCCTCCGGGAATGGGTGCCACTTGTTGTGCGTTCGTAACCCGGCTTCCAGGTG
>CAYPCK010000411.1:0-2938 GCA_964409185.1 uncultured Anaerolinea sp.
CGTCTGGCTGGATGAGGCGGTCTTCCGCGCGGGACCCAAAGGCGTGGACGATGCCGTGGCGGCGATCAAGAAGATCCAAAGGAATGCGCAGGAGTTGAATGCCGCAGCGGAGGAATTGCGACAACAACACGGAAAGTAGAAAAAACTAAATCAAAAGCGCCTCTACTTTAGGAGGCGCTTCTTTAGTGACTGGGTGTTCACTGAAGAACATCCCTTCGTGCAGAAATCGCTGGCAGGCTTGCGCCACAGCGGCAGAAGGTGATGCCCATGTCGGCGATGAACGAATCGCGATATCCGAATTGACCTCCGCCGCCTACGCCAGTTTTCTGAATTTATACCCGTAAACGATCAGCCCGCGCTCGTCCCCGTCGTTCCTCATCTTGCGGGTGACCATTTCGACGGGCATGCCAATCTGAACTTCAGAGTTGTCCACGTCGGTCAACTGCGCAGTGAGCATGGGACCTTCTTCGAGCTTAACCAGCGCCACGGTGTAGGGAGCGTTGGCATCGTAACCGGCGGGCGCTTCGTAAACGGTTGTGAACGAATACACTTCGCCTTTGCCGCTGAAGGTGTAGAGGTCTTTGGCTTCGTCGCCGCAGTTCGGGCATACATCGCGCGGGGGGAAGATCTTGTAATCGCAATGGGGGCAGACCTCGCCGACCAGCCCGTAGCGTTGTTTCTTGAGCCTCCAGTGTCTTGGGATTTCCATTCTTGAGTTCCTTTCTGCAAGCGTAATTTTATGCCGCAAGACTCTCAAAGACTCTCAACCTTGCATCTTTGCGGGAATGTCAGGCGGGATGTCATGCGCGGGAGGTGACGAATGACCGGGGAGGAGGAAAGGTCTCTATGGGCAAACCAATTGCACTGAGGCGTGAACCGTTGCGCCCAAAATAAAACAGCGCGGATATTTCATCCGCGCTGTGCATGAGAATGGCGTTGCCTAGTCCAACAATTCCTTCGGAATGTTTCCGCCGTTCGCGGCGAGTTTCCGCAGGACTTCTTTGTGGAGCCAGGTGTTCATTTTTGCCGAGTCGCTCATCAGGTCGGCGGGGCAACCAAGTTCGGTGGCGAGTTCCTTGCGCGCGTCGAAGCCGGAATCGAGGTCGAGCAATTTGAGCAGGTCCACGATCGAAACCTTCCAATTGAGTTTGGCTGGGTTTGCCTTGGCGAGGGCTTCAAGCTGGCTTACCACGTCCACTTCGGAAATGGCTTTCGGCGCGGCGTAAGCCCTGGCAATCGCGTCGTCCTTTTCCATTTCGCGCATTTTGGCGTCTGGCGCGACGAAGGGCTTCGCGGCAGTGGCGGCTGGCTTGGGAGCCGCGGCGGCGGCTGATTTCGACATCGCGCCGGCGCTGCTTTGGGCAGGGGTTTCTTCTTTTTTGCCGAGACCTAACTTGCTGAGGATTTTGCTAAAGAAACTCATGAGAACTTCCTTTCACATGAAAAAGATGTCGGGATAATTTCTCGTCCCGCGCGGTCATTATAAACCAGTTTGCCTTGTCGTGCGATGATTTCTGCATGGGCGTACTTGCGCGCGTCTGTGCGCTTCACGTCGGACGTGCGGTTGAGCCAACGCCTTCGGCATTTTGCGCTCCCCGGCGGGGAATAATTTATAATCGCCATCCCATGCGAATCCTGTTGTTGAATCAAGCCTTTGTCTCGCCGGAAGAGCCCGGGCACACGCGCCATTTCGAAATGGCAAAATATTTGCAAGCCCATGGGCACGACCTCGTCATCGTCGCCAGCGACCTGAACTACCAAACGGGTCAGCGGACTGTGGAGCGGCGCGGTATTTTTGCCGGGCAAGTCATTGACGGCGTTCGAATTTATCGTTCGTATATTTACCCCGCCCTGCATCGCAGTTATTTTTGGAGGGTGATTTCTTTTTTCAGTTTTATGTTTAGTGCGGTGTGGACGGCACTGCAAGTACAAGATGTGGATCTAGTGATGGGCACCACCCCGCCGATTTTCCAGGCGGTCTCAGCGTGGTTCGTGGCGCTCGTTCGCCGCAAGCCGTTCCTGCTCGAAGTGCGCGACCTGTGGCCCGAGTTCGGCGTCAGTATGGGTGTCTTGAAGAATCCGATTGTCATTGCGTTGGCGCGTTGGTTGGAGAAATTTTTGTATGCGCGTGCGACGCACATTTTGGTGAATTCACCCGCCTACAAAGAGTACATGATCGGCAAGGGTGTCTCTGCACAAAAAGTGACCTATATCCCCTACGGCACGGACGTGGACATGTTCAACCCGCACGTGGACGGCTCATCCGTTCGCGCAGAGTTGGGGTTGCAGGATAAGTTCCTTGTGCTGTACGCGGGCGCGCTCGGTCAGGCAAACGATATCGACACGATCCTCCGCGCGGCGCAACGATTACAGCAGTACGACAAAATTCATTTTGCCCTCTTTGGAGACGGAAAGGAACGGACTCGCCTGCAAACTGAAGCCGAGCGGATGAAACTCTCGAATGTCCACTTTGCCGGTGTGAGACCAAAAAAAGAGATGCCACGCATTGTTGCCTCCGCGGATGTGTGCCTTGCCATCCTGCAGGATATTCCAATGTTCCGCACCACGTACCCGAACAAGGTCTTCGACTACATGGCGGCGGGACGCGCCACCGTACTTGCCATTGACGGCGTCTCACGCGAATTGATTGTGTCTTCAAATGGGGGGGTATACGTCCACCCTGGGGATGACGAAGAATTGGCAAAGACGATTCTCGAGCTCTCGCAAGACCCCCAACGCGTTCGGCAAATGGGACAAAACGCCCGCGAGTATTTAGTCAATCACCTCGACCGCCGCGATAAGTTGAATGAAACACTGGAGTTACTTATGACATTGGTTGGGAAAACCTAAACCACAAAGGAACACCAAGAGTCACAAAGGTTTTCCTTTATGATACTTATTCCGATTAACCAAAATTGGTTAATTTTTCACGTGTGTC
>CAYPCK010000412.1:0-2920 GCA_964409185.1 uncultured Anaerolinea sp.
GGCGAGCCGCTCGGAATGACCGAGAGGCAGGAAGAACGTGATGTAGGCAAGCACAAGGGTGATCAATAAAGGGAGCAGGCTTTTGATGATGTACTGGAGAGAATCGCGCCGCAATTCGATCTCAAGATTGATCAGGGAGTAATTGGTAGCGATACGGCGGTCGAAATTCTCCGGGCTTCCCAGCGTGGAGGTAGTGGGGAAGATATCCTGCGACATGCTAACGGAGGTTTCATCCCAACCGAAAACCCCATCGAAGGCGCCGTTGTTACGGTAGTTGTCAAGCAGCTCCTCTTCATCCTCGAACCTCATGCCCACGCGGTCAACCACGTATTGGATGAAAGAGGTGGTCGCGTTCTGGTTGCGGAATTCCAGGCTGAGTACCTGGCGGTCGAATGGGTAGTTGTGGAACTGGAATTGTTCCTTGAACGTGCCGACCACCCGGTAGGTCTTCAACACAGTGCCGTCCCCGTTATCTTCCGAGCGCAGGAGCGTGATCTCCGGCTCGCTCTGGGCGTTGGTAAACAGGAAATCCTCGGGTTTGAAGGTCTCATCCTGTTCATTGGGGCGATAGCGGAACCAGAGATAGAAATCCAATTTGTAGGTGGACGTTTTGATGTCGATGTCGTCAATGCCCAGCAGGTCTATGCCGGCATAGACGACGTTCGATTGATAGACATAGTCGCCGTTCAGGGTCAGGATGCGGCTGTTTTCCACCTGCTCGGCAAGATCGTCAATTTCCCCCGGCGAGATCACCGGCTCGAACTGAATATTGGCGGAAATAATCTCGCCGTTCTGATACAACCCGAAGCGCGGCGCGCGGCGGATATTTTGCGACGGTTCAAAGTAGATGAAGCCAGAGATGCCCTGCACGCCGCTCTCGACCGAATCCATGTTCACGAGTTCGTTGTAGATCTGTTCCCGGTTCTCTGCCACGCGGCTGGCTGATCCATCCACCTCTGCTCTTTGCATCGCCGCGAGCAGGGTGAGAACGGCGTCGTAGCCATTCACCGCTTCGTCTCCCGGCTGTTGCGGGGAGTCGCCGGATTGATACATCTGCTGATAATCGGCGAGGAAATCGTTCGCATACCGGTTCGCGCTGTCGAACACGATCTCGCGAACGGTGAGGATGCCGTCGGTGTAGTAACCGGGGTACGTCGCTTCTTCCTGCTGGCTTTCGATTACCGCGCGGAACGCCGGTGAACTCAACGCGCTTCCACCGGCAACCGGGTACGATACGCCCTTCCGCTTCATGAGAATCACTAATTCAGCCGCGGTAATATCGTCGGCGGCGATGAAGATCACGCCGGGGTTGTGTGTTTCTGTGTTCGCCGAAATAATGTCGGAAACGATCTCGTCCGCCGTTTCATCGCCGACAATTTTTTCGATGGTGACCGTACCGCCCAAGCCCTGGAAGGTGTTCTTGAATTGTTTTGCCAGGGCGGCGCTGTATCCATCGCGGGTGGAGATGATGGTGGCTGTCTGTGCGCCGTTCACCTTTCGCAGGTAGTTCGCAAGATAGGCCGCCTCCGCCTCGGCGGTGTACGACAAGTTGAAGTGATAGTAATAACTCTCGGTGAAACGCCCGCTGATCGCAGACACGTTCAGGGTGGGAATCTCTGCCAATTCATACACATTGCCGCTCACTTCCAGCGTTTCTACCGAGGTGTGCCCGATTACCGCCAGCGCGTCGCTTTTGGCGATCTGGTTCGCGATTTCGAGCGATTTTTGCGGGTCATTGTCGTCGTCGTAGGCGTCGATCTGAATGTCGATGCCGCCGAGTGCCCGGATCTGGTCCGCCGCGAGCAACGCCCCCGCGTAGATGGATTGGCTGTTTACGCTCCCATCTTCATCGGTTGGGTTGTCCTCCACGATGGCGATCGTCACCACACGGGTGTCTTGCGCCTGGGCTGTGCTGGCGCAATTGCTCAGAAGCCCGGTCAGCACGATGAGGATAGGAACGACGGTAACTAGGTAAAAGAAACGACGACGCATGTCTGCCTCGATGATTGAAAGTCCGTATAGTCTAACACCATGACTTTTGGGTGGGTTTGCAGTCCGTTTTCAAGTGACCGACAAAATCTTTTAGGGCGGGGGCCACGCAATGACCGCCGCTTCCGAGAATCCGTGCTTCTCGACCGTATACAGTTTACCGGAAGAGGGCAGGGCGCAACCCGCTTCATCCCTGACCGTGTAGCTGGTGGTGAACTGATCGGGGTATGAATCCGTCCACCAGATGTAAGCGCCATTCTGGCAGACGAACAACTCCAACAGGTAGCCGCGGTCGTCGTCCTGTGTCATAAAGACCTGGTCCCAGGTGATCGTCACCTTGTTCACATCGCGCACGGCAACCACATTCTGCGGCGGACCGTACATGTTGCTCCCGATGGATTGCAGGTTGAGTTCCTTGTAAGCGAGCGTGGACACGTCGCCGACCACATCCACCACGGAAGGCGCAACCCAGCAGAAATAGTTCAACTTGTCGAATTTGACATACAGCCATTTGCTGTATACAAACCGTTGGCGCGCGGTTCCAACATCGCCCGGATACAAGTCCGCGGCGTGGAGGTATGCTTGCGATGGTCCGTACCTGCAATGCGCCTGCTTGTTGACTGTAACCATCGGGAAGGAAAAGGTCGGTGTTGCGGTGATGGTTGGCGTGAAGGTAATCGTCGGGGTGAAGGTGGATGTTGGGGTAAATGTTTCGGTGGGCGTGAAAGTAAAGGTGGGCGTGGAAGTTTCGGTCCATGCTTCCGCCGTCGCAGTCAGAGAGGTGGCGGTCATCGTCGCCTGCTCCTCTGGTGATGGAGCGCAGGATGTCAGAAATACCAATGTCGTGAGCAAGAGCCGGGTTTTATTCATTTGAATTCTCCGAGGAAGGCTGTGATGTTTCGTCCGAGCGCGTCGTTGTTGTATCCGCCTT
>CAYPCK010000413.1:0-2913 GCA_964409185.1 uncultured Anaerolinea sp.
CTGTTTGCGGCTTGAAGACTGACGAACTGTTTTGCTTCATCGAGTAAAAAGATACCCGCGTGATAAAAACCGAATTTCTCGCTGACCAGACGGGTGATCAACGGAAGGAGAATATCGAGGTCTTTTTCGGTGTTGATGATGCGGGAGATTTCGCTGATCGAAAGCAGGTCCTTTGCCCGCTTTTCGCTTTCCAGCCTTGAGGCGTCGAGAGCGGATGTGCGTTCGGCGACCCGGAGTTCCAGCCCGCGTAGAATTCCCTGAATCTGGTTCGCCATTTCGTTGAACGATTCGGCTAGCTGGCCGATCTCGTCTTGAGTATTAACCTCCGCGCGCGAATCCAAATTTCCTGTTGTGATTCGACTGGCAACGTTGCGTAGGCGAACGATGGGGGCAGCCATTCTTTGCGCCGCCAAATAGCCAAGTAACGCGGCGAATAGTAAAGACGCCATCGAGATCACGATAGTTGCGCGCCGCTGATTCTCAATGGGTTGCAGCGAAGCCTCAAGACTTCGATGAGCGATAACGCTCCAGTTCAATTTCGAGATAGCTTGTTCCGCCTCCTTGCCCGACTCGACAAATACTTTTCTTGTGCTTACAAGGCTCGGAATGCCATCGAATGTAAATGAGTCGAAGGGAGTTGCGAGACCGTTCAAGTCGGCGATCTCTTCCGCGGAAAGAGTTCGGTTGCTTAGCAACTGAGAATCGGAAATTCGTAAATCTACCAAGCCAACATCAGCGATACCTTCTCGGGTCAGGGTTTGCGCGATGAAGTTGACAGTTAACGTGCTGCGCAATATACCTGCAACATCACCTTGATAATGGAGGGGCAAGGCTATCAAGACTGCGAACGTGTTACTGCTTTCGTCGAATTCGGGTTGGCTAATGAAGATGGCGCCTTCGCCATCGTTGTACGCCTCCTGCCACCACTCTTCGTCCGCCTGATAATAATCGGACGTTCGATTGGTCGCTCCGATGTTGGCGCCGTAGCGGTCCGTGATAAACACCTCTACATGTTGGGGGGCGAATCTCTGAAACTCCGTGAGTTCCGAAGAATATTGATTGTCAAGGACGTTTTGAATGATGGCGTCTGAATCGCTGGCGGATTTCCACGCGGTGTCGAGCGTGTTGATCGAGGCGATGATTTCTGCCTCGCTTTTGTTTCCGTACGACGCGCTTGCCAGCGCCGCGCCTTCTTCAAATTGCGCGCCGGCAACTTCGAGAATATCAATTTCTGCGGCAAGGCTGTTCCCGAGGTCCAATGCCAGGCGATCTGCAAGTTCGGAAACGGTATTTCCAGATTGTTGAATTGCGTCGCTCCTTCCAATGGCAGTAATGGCGGTTGCCATGACGCTAACGGTTAAGGCGGTCAAGGAAACAAAAACGAGAATCAATTTCGCGCGAAACGCATACGTGGAGAATTGGCGGAAGACAAAAAAAGTAAACACAAAAACAATCGCGAGCAGGAACGGGTTGATGTATTCGCTTTCCAGTTTCTCCAGTCCAAAATCGGGCAGGAATAAATCAGCAAGTATTACCCCGGACTCTAAAACGATTGCGGCAATGCCGACGCGAATTGCAACCGGGGGCGGCAGTGTGGTTGCCGCGACGCTAATGACGCTGACCGCCACGATGATTCCCGCTTGCACGCCCAGCCCGTTTGCGTACACGGGGATACCCAGCGAAATCAACAGGACTGATGAAGCAAATAACAGACTGCCGCGCACGTAACTAAAGCGATGAGAGATCCATGCGCAGGTAAATGAGATCGATCCCATCACCAGCGTGATGATATTTCCGATATAGTTCAACGTAGTATTTGGAGCGCCTGTCAGGAGACTGGGCATCGATGCCAGAACGAGAAGGATCCCGGTAGTAAGATGAATACGGATCGCCGTACTTTGTTGCCGGGATTCGAGCGGTAAAAGTGTATGATCAGTTTTGGTCG
This sequence comes from uncultured Anaerolinea sp., assembly GCA_964409185.1. Taxonomy (GTDB): domain Bacteria; phylum Chloroflexota; class Anaerolineae; order Anaerolineales; family Villigracilaceae; genus Defluviilinea. The sequence continues at coordinate 1,946 of CAYPCK010000413.1, forward strand.
AAGATCGGTTTTTCATTGGTTACGCCAGTTCTTTCGGTCTGATGACGCTCATGCGGATGTCTCTTTGTAGACCCATTCAGGCTCCTCCGGTACCGTTTGACCCAGCCTGTGGCGGTTGGATCTGCACCACCACATCTGAGCCTCCAAGGGCGCGACTGAGCTCTTCTGCGGCGGTGCGCAGGATCGACTCGAAGCGGGTGGACGCACCGATCCTTGTGGAGATTTCAGATGTCATACGCTCGAATTCAGCGCGGCGCTGCGCCGCCTCGAGCAGGGTGGTCGATTCGAGCGCGAGCGAGAGACGGTCGCCCACTGCCAGCGCAATATCAACTTCGTCGGGATCAAGGGAGTGACTTTCCGGCAGTTGGACCTGGATCGCTCCCACGATCCGGTCGGAGAGTTGAATTGGCACGGCTACTCGAGGGTGTTTGCCCGGTACAATCACCGGCTTCCGGTCCCGCATCATTTGTTTGAAGATTTCAGGCGCGATCGCCGTTTCTGCCCTCGTGTTCGAGTGCGTATTCAACCGGCTTTGCGCTGTGATCGTTTCCCATGATTCTTGCAGGACGAGTCCGGTCGTCCTTTGCGCGTGTTCGATGAACCGTTGCGCGGTTTCAAAGTTTCTCGAGTTTTGAATTGCGATGGCAACCTGGTCTGCCAGGGTGGAAAGCGTGGTGATGTCTTCCTCCCCAAATGCGTTCGGTTCGGTGCTTTGCACATCCAGCACTCCAATCGTGTTGCCTGACACGCGCATAGGCAGCGCCATTTCAGAACGGGTTTTGGGGAGGTCGGGGTTGTCGAAGAAAACGGCATCCGTTCCAACGTCGAGGGCGATGCGCGGCTGGCTGGTCGCGGCGGAGAAACCCACGAGTCCCGATCCCACACGCAGGCGGTGGGCACGTTTGAGCATCCGTTTTCCGCCTTCACTGTTGGATGCCTGCAAAATGGCGTATTCGCCCGGCTCATCC
>CAYPCK010000414.1:0-2063 GCA_964409185.1 uncultured Anaerolinea sp.
GAATCGTCCAAGGCGAGACAAGCCAAAACTGGCGAGAAGAAGCGCCGCAAGTATAAAAATCAACCACTGCGGGCGCGGCGTCTCAACAGAAATCAGGATGTCGAATCCGTAGTAGCGGCTGATGTCCAGTATCGCGATCGTCCCGCCGAGCAGGGCAAGAGTCCCTGAATTCTTTTTCCAAACGCGCGACTCTGGAGACGAGGTCAACGCCCAGACAACCACAACCAGCACGATCAATATGGTCGGCAGCCAAAAGACAAGATTGACAGGTTCCTGGATTGGTTGCAACCAATACATGGCGACGACGCCGGTCACCAGCATGGCATGGGGACGCCACCGCTTCAGCGCATTGATCAGCAACGCCGCGAATGCCAGAATTAACACTTGAATAACGGTCATTAAAATCCCTGGTAGATCCAGGTTGGAGAGGTGTCCGCCGTGAAGATCACCAGCGCGATAAGGATCAAGCAGAGCAAAAGCGCAAGCAGGTTTTCGCGTGAAAATATTGCGGAAAAAATTCTTTTCATCGGTTACGCCTTTCTGAGAAAGGATTCCATGAATTCGCCCAGGTCGCCATCGAGCACCGCCTGCGTGTTGCCGGTTTCGTGGTCGGTGCGATGATCTTTCACCAGTTGGTACGGATGCAACACATACGAGCGGATCTGGCTCCCCCACTCGGCTTTGGTGTATTCGCCGCGCAGGACGGCGCGTTCTTCCTCTTTTTCCGCCTGTTTCAATTCGACCAGCCGCGCGCGCTGGATCTTCTTGGAGAATTCCCGGTTTTGGGTCTGCGATCGTTCGTTCTGGCAGGTGACAACAATTCCCGTCGGGATGTGCGTCAGGCGCACGGCGGTCGCGTTCTTCTGCACGTTCTGCCCGCCCGCGCCGGAGGAACGGAATACATCCATCTTGATCTCCGAGGGATCGATCTGGATGTCGGCTTCGTCCATCGCAACCTGCGGCAGGATTTCAACCAGTGCGAATGAGGTGTGACGCCGATGTGCCGCATCGAAAGGCGATAACCGCACGAGGCGATGCACGCCCTTTTCGGAACGCAGGTAGCCAAAAGCGTACTCGCCATCCACGCTGATCGTGGCGCTTTTTATCCCCGCCTCTTCACCGGGGGTCGAGTCGAGGATTTCGGTCGGGTAGCCGCGCTTCTCCGCCCAGCGGAGGTACATGCGCTGGAGCATTGCCGCCCAATCCTGCGAGTCGGTTCCACCGGCGCCGGCGTGAATCGCAAGGATGGCTGAGTCATGATCGTACTTGCCGGAAAGCATGGCGGAAAACGAGCGTTTCTCGAGGTCCGCCTCGATGCTTGCGATCTCGGCTTCCATTTCGGCGCGCAGACTTTCGTCGTCCAGTTTCGCAAGATCGAGCGCGTCGGCGAGTCGGCGTGAAAAACCGCGCCACGATTCCACTTCGTTCTTCAGGGCGTTGTATTGTTTCATCACTTGTTGGGCTTGCGATGGGTTTCCCCAAAAATCCGGCGCTTCGATCTGCTTTTCAAGCAGAATGAGTTGATTTTCCTTGTTGGCGAAGTCAAAGACGCACCAATAACTGCCGGGTTAATTCCTGCAAAGGCATCAAACGGTTAACAAGGTCTTGCATTCGGACTCCTTTGAACTAATTTCCTAATATTCCATCCACAAACGCATCCGGGTCGAACGGGGTAAGGTCTTCCGGTTTCTCGCCCAGCCCCGCAAAGAGGATGGGCAACTTTAGTTCGCGTTGTATCGCAAAGGCAAAACCGCCCCGCGCCGACGAATCCAATTTTGAAAGCAGGATGCCGGTCACGCCCACGGCTTCTTTAAACGCTTTCGCCTGTTGCAACGCGTTTTGACCCGTGGTCGCATCGAGTACCAGCCAGACGGCATGAGGCGCGCCCGCCAGAGCCTTTCCGATCACACGATGGACTTTCTTCAACTCCTCGATCAGGTTGAAGCGGGTGTGCAGGCGCCCGGCAGTGTCAACGAAAATCACGTCCGAGTCGCGCGCGATACCTGCTTGAACGGCATTGAAGGCGACAGCGCCCGGGTCCGACTCCTGGGCGCCCGCTATCA
>CAYPCK010000414.1:2073-2909 GCA_964409185.1 uncultured Anaerolinea sp.
CTATCACATCAACGCCGAGTCGTTCACCCCAAACCTGCAACTGATCCACAGCGGCGGCGCGGAAGGTATCCGCCGCGCCGAACAACACCGACTTTCCTTCGGCTTGAAATCGCTGACCCAATTTCGCAATCGTGGTGGTCTTCCCCGCCCCATTGACTCCGACCACCATAATCACAGCCGGCTTTGCCGCCCAGATAAGGACGGGAGGAGAATCGAGTCGAGAGCGAAGTTCTGCGCGCAAGGCGGATGATAGTTCGTCGGAGCGAGTCAATCCGCCGTCCCGGACGATGCGGCGAAGCGCATCCAGGATTTCGCTGGCGGTTTCGATACCCAGGTCTGCCTGAATCAGCAGGGCTTCCAATTCATCCCACGATTCAGCTGTGATCTCGGTGGCTCCAACAAGGGTGGCGATCCGCCCAAAAGTTGCCTTACTCGTTTTTGCGAGACCGTTTCTCCAATTCGCAAACAGGTCAATCATGACGGGCGATTATAACATGTGGGTTTGTGTTATACTCGTTCCGCTTGAAGTAAAAAAATACAATGCCAAAGCAGAAAAAGGTGATAGATGCTTAATGAACCTGTTCATGTCACAGATGAAAGTTATGAAAAAACAGTCTTGCAATCTCCGATTCCGGTAATCGTGGATTTTTGGGCTCCCTGGTGCGGACCCTGCAAAATGGTCGCGCCGATTCTCGATAAATTTGCGAAGGAATTCGAAGGCAAGTTGCTGGTGGCAAAGATCAACACCGACGAGAACCAACAATGGATGATGCAATACGGAATTCAGGGCATCCCCACCATGTTGTTTGTGGCAAATGGAAAAATTGTCCACCGAC